>NZ_JBILVF010000054.1:0-19334 GCF_044370595.1 Mycobacterium sp. | reverse complement strand
GCACCGCCACCAACGACGACGAACACGCCGTGTCCACCGTCACCGACGGACCCCGCAAATCAAACACATACGACAACCGGTTGGCGATGATGCTCAACGCGCTGCCGGTCCCCGACCACGGGTCCACTGCGCTCAGATCCGATGCCGCCAGATAGCCGTACTCGGCGAGACACGCACCGGCGAAAACGCCGGTCTGGGTGTGCCGCAAGGATTGCGGCGCGATCCCGGCGTGCTCGAGAGCTTCGTGGGTGACCTCGAGCAGCAGGCGCTGCTGCGGGTCCATCTTGTCGGCCTCGCCGGCCGCGATCTCGAAGAACTCCGCGTCGAAGGCCGCCACATCATCGAGGAAACCGCCCCACCGCGTCGTACCGGCCAGCGCCGCAGCGTTTTCCGGCGAACCGTCCTCGAACCGGTCCCAGCGGCCCTGCGGAACCTCCCGGACACCGGTGCGGCCCTTCATCATGAAGTCCCAGAACCCGTCGAGGCCTGCGACGCCACCGGGGAAGCGGCAACCGACTCCGATCACTGCGATCGGTTCGCGTTCTCCGATCGTGCCCCGGCCCTCGTCGACGGCGGGCAGCGGTACCGGTTCCACTTCGCCGCCGGTGAGATAGCGCGCCAGTGCGTTGATCGTGGGGTACTGCCAAAGGTCCACCGGTGACAGTTCACGGCCGAGCAACTCCGACAGTTCACCGACCATCACAACCGCGTCGGCCGACCCGACCGCGAGATCCTTCAGCGTTGCGTCGCAATCGACTTCCTCGGGGCTAAGCCCCACCGTGTCGACGAGGTAGTCGACCAACCACCGCCGCAGGCCGTCCTCATCCAGTTCGATGCTCACGGGGTGTCCACGCGGCTGAACTGACTCAGCCGGTACTGCTCCGCACATGACGACCGGCGCACCTTCCCGCTGGTCGTGATCGGCAACGATCCCTGGCCCACCAGGACTAGATCCGCGACTCGAACACCGTGGGTATCTCTGACCGCCGCGCCCACCCGTCGTTTGAGATCGCGAATCATCTCGGCTGCCTCCTCGGGGGTGCCGCCGAGGGGTTTGACCTCAGCGATCGCCACGAGTTTCTCGGTCGTCTCGTCCTGGATCGCCACCGCCGCCACCCGGCCGGCCGTGATCTCACCAATGGTGACCTCGATATCTTCGGGGTAGTGGTTGCGTCCGTCGACGATCAACAGATCCTTGATCCGCCCGATGATGTAGAGCTCACCGTCGAAGACAACCCCCAGATCACCGGTCCGCAGCCACGGGCCGGCCGGTGTGCCCTCCGACGGCTCGGCCAGTTGGCCGCCGAAGGTCCGAGCCGTCAGTTCCGGGTTGCGCCAGTATCCAGGTGAGACCTGCGGGCCGTGCACCCAGATTTCACCCACTTCACCGGCCGGCACTTCCACCCGTTTCTCCGGGTCGACGATGCGCACCTCACTGGACCGAGGTGTGCCGCATCCCACTAGTTCGGAGCCACCGGCGGCACACAGGGCGGCATGCCCGGCGGCGAGCTTTTCGGAATCGAACCGCACCTCGGTCGGAACTCGGCCGCCGGGTGAGGCCACCACATACACCGTTGCCTCGGCCAGCCCGTAGGACGACCGCACCGTCGAGGCCGTCAGACCGAACTGCGCGAACCGGTCATTGAATCGGTGCAGAGTGCCGGGGTGGACGCGTTCTGCGCCGCTGATGATGCCCAGGCATCCGCTGAGGTCGAGTCCGGCCATGTCGGCATCGGAGGTGCGGCGGGCGGACAGTTCGAAGCCGAAGTTCGGCGCGGCGCTGAATGAGTGCGGGTTGATCGCCAGTTGCTGAATCCAGCGAGCCGGCTTGGCCAGAAACCCCATCGGGCTCATCAACACGCCCCGCCGATTCACAACCAGAGGTCCGAGCACCCCCATCACCAGGCCCATGTCGTGATAGAAGGGCAGCCAGGAGACCATCGTCACATCGGCGGGCGCCCCGTTAGGGATGTGCTCGGAGTAATCGCCGATGATCTGTTCGAGGTTGCTGGTGACGTTTGTGTGCGTCAGCACGACGCCGGCCGGTTGCCGGGTGGAACCGGAGGTGTACTGCAGATAAGCAGTCGCCGAGTCGGAGGTGGGCGAGACCGGCACCGGCGCCTCGGAGGGGGCGAGCGCGTCGACCTCGATCACCTCGGGGGCGGATCCGCCCGACCCAGAGGTGGCATACGGAACGACGCCGGCCACCACGGCGGAGTTGGTCAGCAGAACAGTTGGAGCGGAATCGCGCAAGGCGCCGACCACCCGTTCATCCAATCCGCCGGGCGCGGGGACGGGCAGCGGAACGGCGATGAAACCGGCGTGCATGGCACCGAAAAACGCGACGATATAGTCCAGTCCCTGCGGCGCGAGGATCGCGGCCCGGTCACCGGGCGAACCACACCGGGTTAATTGGGCTGCTACCGTCTGGACCCGCTGGTAGAGCTCAGTCCATGTCAGGGTTTCGGCGAATCCCGCCGGATCGACGTCGTAGTCGAGAAACGTGTAGGCGACATCGTTCGGCTGCTGCTCAGATCTGATCTTGAGCAGTTCTGGAATAGTCACCTGAATCTCCGGCATCCTTGACTCGCCACAACCAATGCACGTCTCCCCAGCTGCAAAGGTTAACAAATCAAGGGCCGGACAGGAAACTAGGCACTCAGCAAACGCTTAACTTATCTCAGCTAGTTCTCATTTAATACGCGGGTAATTCATAGCCACGCGCCGTCAGCAGTACTTTTCGATCTTGCTTTCGATATCGGCGACCAGTTCGGGAAGATGGTCGTTGATGTAGAAGTGGTGGCCGCTGAACCGCCGCATGCTGAACTCGCCCGTCGTGCGTTCCGACCAGGGTTGCACTCGTTCGACGGTCCCGATCTCGTCCTCGTCGCCAAGGTACGCCGCGATGGGACACGACACGGTGGCGTCCGGCGGACATTGGTAAGCCATGATCGCTTTGAACCCGCGCAGTGTGGGCAGGATCCGCGCGGCGAACTCCTCGTTCTCCAGAAACTCCGGATTCACCCCGGTCATGGTGGCGACCGCTTCGAGCAGTCCGCGATCGGACTCCGGGATGTACTCCGATCCGATCCGGCCGGGCGCGGCCGTCGCAGAGACGAATAGTGCGGAGATCGGCCGGCCTTCCGCTTCGAACCGCCGAGCCACTTCGAAGGCCACCAACGAGCCCATGCTGTGACCGAAGAAGGCGACCTGCCCGTCGATCTGCGCAGGCAGCAGGCCGGCCACCCGTTCGGCCAGGTCCGGGATAGTCCGGAAGGAGCCCAGATCGTGGCTGCCACCTCGCCCCGGGTACTGCACCGCGATGCGCTTGACGTCGCTGGTGAACGCCTTCGCGAAGGGCACGTAGAACTTCGGCGCCCCGCCGGCGTGCGGGAAGATGAAGAGCGTCATTGGGCCAGTCACTGCGGTCACATTACCGAGGACGCCGGCCGGTTCGCTGCACCCCAATCCGTGGCGGAGGCCGCTTCCTACCCCCGGCGGCCCGTCACCACCACCATCGGCCAGACCCCTGCCGTCGCCCCCTGTAGAACACCCCGCCGCCAACGCCGGCAGCCACACCACCCAGAATCTTCCGCCTCGACAGCCCGCCACCGTTGGTTGCTCGTCGGGAGTGGCGGTGCTGTCTGCACTTTCTCCTGTCGTGGAAGGAACCCTCGGTCTGTTTGCTGTGGCGGGCTGGCAAGGGAAATCTACTCAAGTTCGGCCAGGCTCTCCTCAAGATAATCGAGAAGCCGTTGCAGTTTAGGAACGGCGAGCCGGCATCCGACCAAGCCGAATTCAAGATGGTCGGCGTAACTCAGGCAGGTGATGTTGAGCGCCTGGTTCTCGGTCGGGATGGACAAGGGGTAGATGGCTTCCAGTTCGGCCCCGTTCCAATACAGCCGTTCCCGCGGTCCCGGCACATTGGAGATCAGCACGTTGTAGGGCGGCGGGGCGGACGACGATCCGGGGATCCGGGTGAGCACCGCTGGTCCGACGGCAGTGAGGACCCCCATCGCGGCCAACTGGACGGCCGGCCGATTGGCCATCACTGCCTTGGTAGCGCGCATCGAGGACGTGATCGCCTCGAGTCGGTCGTCCGGACTCTCCAGATTGGTCGCCAGATTGCACAATACGAAGGTGATGGCATTCCCTCCACCGCCGCCTCCACCGTCGCCGGAGCGCATCGAGACCGGAACCGAAGCGATGAGAGGGTCGTTGGGCAGTGCGTCATTGGCGATCAGGTAGCGGCGTAACGCCCCAGCGCTCATCGCCAGCACGATGTCGTTAAGCGTGACTCCGCGCGATTTGGCGACCTCGAGGATCCGGGCGATTTCCCAGGACTGCGCGGCCACCCGTCGCGAACCACTGATTGGTTTGTTGAGCATGCTGCGCGGGGCCTCATACGGCAGCACCGCCGTCTGATCCTTGAGCGCGGCCCGGCCGTACTCCGCCATCATCCCGCCCATGCCCCGGAAACCCATCAGCGACCGGCCTGCGTTGCGGAATGTTTCGACCGGGTTGCCCAACCGCCTCTTCGGTTCTGGATTCGGCGTGCCGGCATCGGCTTCGGCTGCCCACATCGGCGGCATACCGCGCACTTGCACGTCGGGGCTACAGGACGCCATCACCTTTCGGGTCAAGGTGATGCCGTCGGCCAGAGCGTGGTGGCATTTGGCATAGGACGCGAACCGGCCATCGGCCAGACCTTCGATCAAGTGGTACTCCCACAGCGGCCGATGCCGGTCGAGCAGGCTGCCATGCAACCGAGAGATCAATTCCAGCAACTCCCGCACCCGACCAGGCCTCGGCAGCGCCGAGCGCCGGACGTGATATTCGACGTCGACGTCAGTCTCGGATTTCCACCAGAGGTTGCCGAGCGACTCGACCGGGTCCCGCGGCCGCCGAGAGAACAGCGGTGCCACCTGCTGGTAACTGAGCAGTTCCCGGTAGAGGTTGCCGACGTAGTCCTCGTCCGCACCGGACGGGGTGTGGTAGAGCTGCAGACCACCCACATGCATGGGGTGCTCACGTGCTTCCTGGAACAGGAAGGCCGCATCCAATGGCGCGATGAGTCCCATCTTCGCAATTACCTTTCGCTGCGGGTATAACCCTGATACACAGGGTGTACTGCGCGGAGGCTGGTGTCCTGGCAACGATCAAAAAGGATTCCGGCGGACTTGTTGCGAGGAACAAACCAGGGGTCTCGATGGCGGGTACCGACACAATCACCGAGTGCTTCGGTCCGCTGCAAGCGGTCTGGAACGTCAACCAGGAGGATCAATGACCACGCCACTGACCGATAACCACCGCGCTGTCCTGCGAGCCCTGGCCGACACCGTCGTCCCGTCGATGCAGCGCGCCGACGATCCCACCGGTTTCTGGGCCGCCAGCGGCAGCGACCTGGGCGCCGACGCAGCCGTCGGCCAGGTGATCGCTACCCTTCCCGATGAGCAGCGCCACGGTCTGCTCAGCCTGCTCGACGGCCTGCACGTACTGGGATTCGCCACCGGTTCGCAACGCTCCCGCGAGCAGCTGATCCGCAATGTCGCGCTGATGGGCGCCGCCCCGGCTGCGGGGATGAAAGCCCTCACTTCGCTGACCGCCGCCATGGCCTATGCCGCCCCGGACCCGAACACCGGCGTCAATCCGGCCTGGCAGGTGTTCGGCTACGAAGGGCCACCGCGGACAGCACCCGGCGGACCCGAGCCGCTGCCAACATTCACGCCCACCGAGTCCACGTGCGCGGCCGACGTCTGCATCGTGGGTTCCGGCGCCGGCGGCGGTCTGATCGCCGGTGTCCTGGCGCAGGCCGGACTGAACGTCGTCGTGCTGGAGGCAGGCCAGGCGCGCACCGAGGCCGACTTCGCCGGCTACGAGTTGCTCGCTTACCAGCAATTGTTCTGGCGCGGCGGTGTCAACACCACCGCAGACATGAACGTCAGCATGCTCGCCGCCTCGACCCTGGGCGGCGGCCCCACGGTCAACTGGTCCAACTGCCTGCGCACGCCGGAATGGGTACGCGATCAGTGGGCTGAAGAATTCGGGCTCCAGGACGTAGCGACGACCGACTACGACGCGCACATCGACGCTGTCTGGCAGCGGCTGGGGGTCAACGGCGAGTGCTCGGACCTCAACGGTCCGCACCTGAGGATGCGCGACGGCGCCGAGGCTCTGGGCTGGTCGTTTAAAACCCTGACCCGCAACTCCGACCCGCAGACCTATTCGCCGGATTCGGCCGGGCACATCGGTTTCGGTGACCGGTCCGGGGCCAAACGCGACGTCCGCCACACCTACCTGCGCGACGCCGTCGAGGCCGGCGGAAAGGTGATCGTCGGGTGCTCGGCGAAGCGGGTGCTGGTGGAGAACGGCCGCGCCGCCGGCGTGGAGGCCACCTATACCGACCCCGCGACCGGCGCCACGAGGGAGTTGACGATCACGGCTCCACGGGTGGTCGTCGCGTGCGGGTCGCTGGAATCCCCCGCCCTGCTGCTGCGTTCCGGGATCGGCGGCCCGGCGGTGGGCAAGTACCTGCACCTTCATCCGGTGGTGGGCTTCCTCGGCATCTACCCGGACGAGACCAACCCGTGGTGGGGTGCACCGATGACCGCCATGGTGGACGAGTTCGCCAATGTCAAAGACGGGCACGGCTTTTTGATCCAGAACGCGCAATGGTCGCCGTCGGTCATCGTCGCGGGTATGGCCCGCGCCTCCGGCACCGAGCACAAGGAAACGATCGCCAAACTCGGCCATTCGGCGTTTCTGATCGCGTTCCCCCGCGACCGCGGGCACGGCACGGTCACCATCGACGACCACGGCAACGCGGTGGTCAACTACTCGATGACCGACGAGGTCGACCTGCTGGTCGCTAACACCTCCATCGAGAAGCAGATCCGACTGCACCACGCCGCCGGCGCGGAGCAGATCATTCCGTTCGGGTCGATCACCCAACGTTGGCGCCGCGGCGAGGACCTGGAGGCGTTCATCAAGTCGATACAGAAGGTGCCGCTGCGGGCCGGGGGCTTGCAACTCTTCTCGGCGCACCAGATGAGCAGTTGCCGACTGGGCAGCGATCCACAAACCTCGGTGGCCAACCCGTCTGGCGAATTGCACGACACCCCAGGGGTTTACATCGGCGACGCCAGCGGCATGCCCACTGCCAGCGGCACCAATCCGATGATCTCGGCGATGTCGCTGGCGCACCGCACCGCGACGAACATCGCCAACGAAGCCAAGTCCGCCGTCAACGCCTGAGGAGAACCATGACGACAACCATGACGATGCCAGTCCACGACCGCCTCTACGTAGGTGGCCAGTGGGTGCAAGCGGGGGGCAGTGACAGCATCGCCGTCGAAAACCCTTACACCGAAGAGGTGATCGCCAACATCCCGGCCGGCGACGCCGCCGATGTCGACCGTGCCGTCGCCGCCGCGCGGGACGCCTTCCCAGGTTGGGCTGCGACACCGGTGGCGCAACGGATCGCCCTGCTCGACGCGGTCGCAGCGCGACTGTCCGACCGCGGTGATGAATTGGCCGTCATCATCACCAGTGAGGTCGGCACACCGATCGCCCTGTCCCGACTGATCCAGGTCGGGCTACCGACTATGTCGTTCGCGTCGATGCGGGGACTTGTCGACACCATGGCCTTCGAGGAAGAGGTCGGCAATTCGCTGGTCGTCCGAGAACCGGTCGGCGTCGTCGCAGCGATCGCGCCGTGGAACTACCCGTTGCACCAGATGGCGGCCAAAGTCGCGCCGGCCCTGGCCGCCGGCTGCACAGTGGTACTCAAACCCTCCGAGGTCACCCCACTCTCGACGTTCGCCCTAATGGAGATCTTCGATGAGGTCGGCCTTCCACCCGGGGTGGTCAACATGGTGACCGGCTGGGGCACCGTCATCGGCGAGGCGATGATCGGCCATCCCGGGGTAAACCTGGTCACGTTCACCGGTTCAGAAGGCGTTGGCCGGCACATCGGTGAGGTCACCGGACGCAACCTGGTGCCCTCCTCACTGGAACTCGGCGGCAAGTCGGCCTGCGTCGTCCTCGACGACGCCGACATGCAACTGGCCATCACCGCCGGGGTGACGCGATGCATGCTGAACTCCGGTCAGACCTGCATCGCCCAGACCCGCCTGGTGGTCCCGCGTTCCAGGCTGGCCGAGGCCGAGGCGATCGCCGCGGCGGTCGCCTCAGCACACGCCATGGGAGACCCGTTCGACCCGTCCACCCTGCTGGGCCCCATGGTTACCGCCCAGCACCGCGACAAAGTGCGCGAGCATATCCGCAGCGCCAGCTCCGAAGGCGCGCGACTGGTCACCGGCGGACCCGACGCACCGCCCGGGCTGGACCACGGTTACTTCGTCGCCCCAACCGTCTTCTCCGACGTCCGCAGCGACATGAAGATCGCCCAGGAGGAGGTCTTCGGACCGGTTCTGGCCATCCTCGCCTACGACGACGAGGACGACGCCGTCCGCATCGCGAACGACTCCCGATTCGGACTGTCCGGTGCGGTGTGGTCCGGCGACGAAGACCGCGCCATGCGCGTGGCCCGCCGGATCCGCACCGGACAGATCGACGTCAACGGCGGCGCATTCAACCCCTGTGCCCCGTTCGGCGGCGTCGGCGCGTCCGGACACGGCCGGGAGTTGGGCTCACATGGGCTCGAGGAGTTCTTCTACCTCAAGTCCATTCAGCGCTGAGTGGATTCAGCGCTAAGTGGATTCAGCGCTAAGTGGATTCAGCGCTAAGTGGATTCAGCGCTAAGTCGAACCGGGCGGCGTATCTGCCTGCGCCACAAAGTCGATCAGTTCCTCGACCCGGCCGATGAGTTCGGGCTCCAGGTCGGTCCAGTCGCGCACTGCGCCACGGATCCGCTGCCAGGCGCGCGCAAGGTCGGCCTGGTTGCGATGCGGCCAACCCAGCGTCTGACAGATGCCGGTCTTCCACTCGATCGTGCGGGGAATCTCCGGCCACCCGGCCAGACCCACCCTCGCCGGTTTGACGGCCTGCCAGATGTCGACATACGGGTGGCCGAGAACCAGGGTGTGCTCACCGCCGGGGCCGCGGCGCACCGTCTCAGCGATGCGGGCCTCCTTGGTGCCTGCAACAAGGTGGTCCACCAGCACACCGAGACGCCGTCCGGGGCCCGGCCGGAAGTCGGCGACGATGCGCGCAAGGTCGTCGACGCCACCGAGATACTCCACGACCACGCCTTCGATCCTGAGGTCATCACCCCACACCTGCTCGACCAGTTCTGCATCGTGGCGGCCCTCAACGTAGATCCGGCTGGCCAGGGCCACCCGGGCTTTCGCGCCGATGACCTTCACCGAACCAGAAGCCGTGCGCTGCAGCATCCCCCGGTTCGCCCCGGTGGGTGCGGTCAAGATCACCGGCCGGCCGTCCACCCAAAATCCGGGCCCGAGCGGGAAAACCCGGGTATGGCCATGCCGGTCCTCGAGTTCGACGCGACCGCCCTCCACCCGGACGATCGCACCGACGTAGCCGGATTGCGGATCTTCCACCACCAGCCCGGCCTCGGCGCTGCGCTCGACCGAACGAGGAGCGCGGGGCTGGTGCGGGTTGTTGGCGAGCACATCGGCGCCATAGCGATCGGCCACCTGGGTGATCCTAGGAAGCCGATTAGGCACCGCCGGTCAACCACACCGGCGGGTCGGTCACGACATTTGAGAACTGCCTCCGCGCCACCGGTAGGGTCGACCCTCATGAATCGCAGCTTCAGCGTCACTGTTGGGTGTGCCCTCGCCGTCGCCGGTCTGGTTGGGTGCTCGAGTGGCAGCCCGAAGTCAGAGCCGACCAGTAGTGCCGCCGCAGTGTCGAGTTCCCCGGCGGGTTCAACCGCGGCACCGTTGACCACCAGCAGCCCAGCCTCGTCCACCGGTTCGACTTCTCAGTCCACCAGTTCGGCCACGACGTCCGGCTCGTCGGCCACGTCCAGCTCACCCGCCACGTCCAGCACTCCGATGGTCGGGGGGATGACCGAGTGCACCAAAGCCGCTCTGGCCGAGCCGGGGACCTTGGCGGCCCAGGCGCTGGGACCGGATAACGTCTACTCCGTCGATGAGCTCGGCTGCGCCGACGGGTGGGCGGTGACCAGCGGCGTGCTGGCCGACAAGAGCAACCCGAGTATGGGCGCACCAACCTCTTTCGTCTTTGAACAGCAAGGACAGTTCTGGGTGCTCAAGGACAAGTCGAAGGTGTGCGGGACCAACCCGATCACCACAACACCCCCTGCAGACGCGGAGATACCCGCTGAGTTGTTCGTAGCGGGCTGCGCGGCCGGCTGACGCCGACCGGATGGCAAACCGTCTGCCTTACAGGCGATTACGGCAATTGACCGACTAGCGAGTCTGTCGGGATTCACCACACGATTCGGCTTCCACGGCAACGAGATCTCGCTGCGGGTCGATGACGGCCAGTAGCATGTCGGCGGAACATTGAGAGGGAGGTGAGTTTCATGGATTACAACTGGCTCAGCCCCAAAGCCCAGGCACGTCCGGCGGGCGAAAAAGGTTGGGGTTCGTTCGCCGTCGAACACATCGCCGCCGGCGAGACCGTCGCGGCGTTCGGTGGGTGGATGGTGCCGGGCACAGTCCTGGCGACCCTCAGCGCCGACCGGCAGAGCAGATCGATCCAGGTCGACACCGACCTCTACCTAGTGTCCGGCGAGACTCCCGAGGCCGGCGACATGCTCAATCACTCGTGCGAGCCCAACTGCGGCGTGCTCGGACAGACCCTGATTGTCGCCATGCGCGACATCGCACCGGGCCAGGAACTGTGCTTCGACTACGCAATGTGTGACGCCAGTGACTATGACGAGTTCCGGTGCCGGTGCGGACAGCCTAACTGCCGTGAGATCGTCACCGGGGCGGACTGGCGCGATTCCGGCCTGCAGGAAAAGTATGCCGGCTGGTTCTCGCCCTACCTGATCCGAAAGATTGCCGCGCTGCCCGCTTCCCCGTCATGACATCGATGGACCTCTTCAAGCGGGCAGTGGCACACCTACCGGAGCGTGGGTTGACCACGACTGGTGGAGTACCGCGCTCTAACCGCAGCCAGTGCGGCGCTGACGCCGGCGTGATCTCGACGCACACTGGGGTATGCCGAATCACCCATTGCGGACCATTTTCGCGGCCTTCCTGATCACCGGATGCAGTTCGACCTCAACAGTCACCGCCCCGCCGGTCGGCCCCGAGCCAGCCGAGACCGTCTCTGTAGTCCGCGTCGCCGGCACCGTCGCCGTAGGCCTTGACGTTCCGTGGGGCATGGCGTTCCTGCCCGACGGTTCGGCCCTGGTGAGCGAACGGGACACCGGCAAGATCGTCCGAGTCACCGAAGGCGCGAGCACCTCCGTCGGCACCGTGGCGGGTGTGCAACCACGAGGCGAGGGAGGCCTACTGGGGATCGCCCGCATCGGTGACTGGGTCTACGCCTACTTCACCGCGGCAACCGACAACCGGGTGATCAGGATGAAATGGGATGGCCAAACCCTCGGCAAGCCGGAGTCCGTCCTGACGGGTATTCCGAAGGCGGGCATCCACAACGGGGGGCGGATGACCGTCGGACCCGACGGCATGTTGTACGTCGCGACCGGCGACGCGGGAGAGCGCGGTTTAGCGCAGGATCTTACCTCGCTGGGCGGCAAGATCCTAAGGATCACCCCGACCGGCGCGACTCCCGCTGACAATCCCTTCGATGGCTCTCCAGTGCTGTCCCTCGGCCATCGCAACGTTCAGGGGCTGGCGTTCGATGCCCGGAATCGATTGTGGGCCAGCGAGTTCGGCCAGTCCGATGTCGATGAGCTGAACCTCGTCAAGCCAGGTTTGAACTACGGCTGGCCTGCATGCGAGGGGGCGTGCCAGAGGAAGGGCTTCGTTGATCCCGTTGTGCAATGGAAACCGACGGCGATCGCCTCACCCAGCGGTCTGGCGATCGTCGGCGATAACGCCTATGTGGCGTCGCTTCGTGGCCAGTCGGTCTGGCAGGTTCCCCTGGACGAGTCGGGCAAGGCGACCGAACTGGATCTTGGCGACCTTGGGCGGCTTCGGACGATCGAACTGGCACCAGATGGCTCGATGTGGCTCTCGACCAGCAACACCGACGGCCGCGGAGACCCGCGTGATGGCGATGACCGCATCGTGCGCCTGACCGTGGGATGACTGTTGCCGGAACGATCCCGGCACGACACCGCCTCTCCCGCAGCATTATTCGCTGAGCCACCCAGGCTATTGAAGGTCCAGGCCTGCAAACTCGTTGTCGGCGATATCAGCTTCCTGGAGCACGGCGAACCGGTGCTGCAGGGCGACCGCCACGGAGATGTAGGCGCTGATCTCACCGTTGCATCCCTGTTCGATTCGGCTCACCAGTTGCCGAGAAACCCCCGCGCGCTGCCCGACTTCACTCTGGGTCAGAAGTGCCCTTAAGCGCGCCTCGCGCAGTGTCGCGCCAATCTGTTCCAGACTGTTGCCTACGTCGTCAACCGGGATGCCATCAACCATGGTGTCACGGTACCGTAACACAACCGGGAATGGAACAGTATCCTGACATCTAGTACCTGGGGGCAGCGTCCGTTTTCCGGACCACCCTGCGCGGTGCTCTCATCGCCCCTGCTCAGTGCGGATTCACACGCGCCAGGGGTGTAACGTCGAAAATGCTGCGGTCATGCCTCAATTGCATTGCGCGAAAGAGACGGCGCCTTGGCTTTAGCGAAGGAAACCCCATGCAAAGATCGCGGCGAACCGCCAGTCCGGTACGAGTTTCGCTGAATGCCGAGAGAGGCAGCGACATCGACGGGGCGTGGTGGCCTCGTAGTTCCTCGATCGCTCGGGAACTCCCGGACCTCATTGAGGCTCTGCACCCGGCGCTGGGTGAAATCGTCGATATCGACGTCAATTGGTCGGCGAACTCGCCTACCCCCATCTTGAGCACAATGGCACCGAACGTCGCCGCGAAAATAGCGGGGCCAAAGCCGCAACATCGCCTCATGTTCCTCACTGGTCGGCCCGCGCTCACCAAGCTTCTCGTGATCCCGTCGATGACGTCGTCGGCCCTGGCGCTCATGGTTCTACGGCAGGCAGGGGGACGGCCTATCCCCGAGGCGTCGCGGGCTACCAAAGAGTTCCAAGCAGCCGAACGTGTTCTGCACGCCGCGCGCACCGAGAGCTCGGCGTGGGCGGCGGTGTGGTCCGCAGCCCATCCGCAGTGAGTTGAGAACTCTGTCGGGTGCCGTTGCCATCCCGGAGCGACCTCGTTGCGGCCCCGGATTTCATCGTCGGCCACCCCCGACCCTTCAGCTCATGACTGGCATTACTTCACGGCTTGTGGTTACAGCGGTAGCGATCAGGTTTCGGTTCCGGGTAGGGACTTCGGCCCATACCCGGAGGCTTGATGCCGTGATTGCATCGGGAAACGATATTGGCCTGAGGGGAAGGCCAGCCGTGGTGACGCTCAGTTGTCCGGCCACAGCCGTAGGGCAGCGGGCGTCTTCCCCGCGCGGCGGTATCCTGCAAGGACAGAAGCGAGGGTGGATTGCGTTGGAGAGCTTCGACTTCCGGGGATCGGCGATCACCTACGAGCACACCGGGCAGGGTGAGCCGGTGATCATGCTCCACAACGGTGGGTCGTCGCATGCGATCTGGGCGGAAGTAACGAACAGACTGGCGGGCAAGTACGAGGTCTTCGCCCTTGACCTGTTGGGGTTCGGCAACTCGGCCAAGCCCGGGGCGGGGTACACCTTGAGCAACTACGTGGCGATGCTGGAGGAATTCATCCGCCTGCGGGAACTGCAGAAGGTGACGCTGGTCGGCAACTGCATGGGCTGCGCCATCTCCCTGGCGTTCACCGAACGCCATCCGGACAAGGTCAAGGCCCTCGTGCTCTGCAACCCGCTCACCGAGGCGACGTTCCTCAGTGGCTGGCTGGGACCGTTCCTGTGGTTGCGGGAGCGTTTGCCCGCAACCAATCGGCAGGTGTACCGGGCGCTAGGGCACTTGAAGCTCACCAACGGCATCGGCTCAGTCGCCAGCCTGTTCCAGCTGGGGCCGCGTGGGCGCGCCCTCAAAGTCCATCGCCGCCCCGCAGTCTTCGAGCCCTATGCGGCCACCGGCCAGCTGGAATCGCTGCTCGGGGTGCTCGACGACCTGGAAAACTACTCGGTCATCGACAACCTCGCGCCGCCGCCGGGGTTCCCGCCCATCTGCACCATCTGGGGCCTGAAGAACAAGATCGTCTCGCCCAGGGCGGGACGCCGCCTCAATTCGACGTTGCACCCCGCTCGCCAGGAATGGCTACCCGATTCCGGCCACCTGCTGATGCTGGAGCAGCCCGATGAGGTCGCCTCGATCATCGATGGGTTCCTCGGATCTACCGCGGTGACGCAGGCCTGAGATGGACCCGTTCCCCAATGACATCTTCAACCTCGCCGACATCGTGTTGCGGGTCGCGCGCGAGCACCCGGAGCGCATCGCGGTCATCGACCTCGACGGCTGGGAGGCTCACGGCACGCGCCGCTACAAACGCCATACCTACGCCGAGCTGTCGGCCGACGTCGAGTCGGTCGCGGTGGGTTTACGCAAGATGGGCATCGCCGAGCTGACCCGCATTGTGTGCATGTCACCTCCCAGTTACGAGACCTGTGTCATGGGCGTGGCCCTCACTCGGGTGGGTGCGCTCTCCATCTGGATCGACCCCTCGGTCGGCTATCGAAACGTCTCGGAGCGGCTCAGCCACGTCAAGCCGGAGGCATTCCTGGGTAACGCCCTGGCGCACCTCGGGCGGATCACCTTCGGGTGGGGTCCTCGCAACCTGAGGAAGCTTGTTCTCACCGAGAGCCCGCTGCTGCCAGGTGGCCGGATCATCACCGGGTTTCCCCCCTTCCCAGGTGCCCACTCGATCAGGTCACTGCGCAAACACGCACCCACCGAGCCGACATCGCCGAAGGTCGGCCCGGACGATCCCTGCGCAGTTCTCTACACCACCGGCAGCACCGGGCCGGCGAAGCCCTCGCTGTATCTGCATCGCAACTTCTGTCAACTGTTCCGCAATGCGCACCACAGCTGGGGCTGGGATAAGGGCAACGAGGTCCCGGTGGATATGGCCGTCTTCCCCGCCTTCCTGTTCATCCCAATCAGTGCCGGCGGCACAATGGTGGTGCCGCCCATCGACTTTGCCCGGCAGGGCCCGGCCCAGGTGGACTCGGCCGCTCTGATCCAAGTCATCAACGACTGCGCGGTGAAGTCGTTTTTCGCCGCGCCAATCCTGATCGAGAACCTGGCCCGCGAAGCGCTCGCGCGCAACCTGACGATGCCCTCTCTGAGACGAGTGATCGGTGCCGGGGCGCCGATCTCGGGCCCGGTCGAACGAATGCTCAGCGCGGTGATGGCTCCCGACGCCGAATTGGCGGCGAATTACGGTGCCACAGAGGCCATGCCGTCGACCGAGTTGGGCAGTCACGAGCACCTTGACGGCTTGTGGGACCTGACCGAGCAGGGCGCCGGCGTCTGTGTGGGTTACGCCCTGCCGGCCGTCGAGTTGAAGGTCATCGACATCGCCGACGGTCCCATCGATTCCATCGAGGAGACGTCCGAGCTACCCACGGGACACATCGGCGAGATCCTGGTGCGCGGCAGGCACGTGAGCCCCGAGTACTACCTCGACCCCGATGCCACCCGCAAGAACAAAGTGCCCGACCCACACGGAGACTGGCACCGTTTCGGGGATGTCGGCTACCTCGACGCGAAGGGCAGGCTCTGGGTCTGCGGTCGGGTGTCGCAGCGGGTCAGGGCCGAGGGCGGGGACGTATTCCCATTGCAAGTCGAGCCGCTCTTCGACGCCCACCCCAAGGTGAGGCGAAGTGGACTGGTTGGAGTGCCTGGGCCGGCGGGTGAACTGCCCGTTCTGTGCGTCGAGGTTGAGCCCGACGTCGGCAAGAACGAATACGCCGGCTTACGCCAGGAACTGCTCACGCGGGCAGCAGATTCCGACCTGGCGAACAAGATCCACGCGATCCTCTTCAAGCGCAGATTGCCGGTCGATCCCCGCCACAACTCCAAGATCGAGCGGCCGCGCCTTGCCAAGTGGGCGGCTCGGCAGTTGTCGCGCCGCGGCAGAGACTGATCCCCGGCCGTCGGCTACCCACAGGCCGCGCCGGTCACGTCGCTCTGGGCGGCGCTGTCCCGGCTCAGGATGTCATCGGCGAGAGCCTTTG
Source organism: Mycobacterium sp. (assembly GCF_044370595.1). GTDB lineage: Bacteria > Actinomycetota > Actinomycetes > Mycobacteriales > Mycobacteriaceae > Mycobacterium. The sequence goes on along the minus strand of NZ_JBILVF010000054.1, from coordinate 3,112 downwards.
GTGAACCGAACGGATCGCGCTGGAGCCGTCGCCCACCGCGGCGGCAACGCGTTTCATCGACTGTGCCCGGACATCACCGGCGGCGAAGACTCCTGCGCGGGACGTTTCGAACGGCAGAGGGGCGAAGCCGACATCAGCGAGATCGCTGTCCGTGAGGACGAACCCCTTGGCATCGAGCTCCACGAAACCTTTGAGCCAGCTGGTGGAGGGTGCGGTACCGATGAAGGAGAAGAGACCAACGCAGGGGTGCCGTGTCGAAGCGCCCGTCCGGTTGTTCGTGATCGTGACCTCGTCCAGCCGGGTATCGCCGTGGAGTTCGGTCACCTCAGAGTGCGTGACCAAGCGGATCTTCGGGGATGCGTCGATGCGGTCGATCAGGTAGGTCGACATCGATGAACTCAGGTCGGCGCCGCGAATGGCAAGGGTCACATCTGCTCCTTTCTCCGCGAGATACACCGCGGCCTGGCCGGCGGAGTTGCCGCCGCCGACGACCGTGACGGCGTTGGCACCGCACACTCGCGCCTCCAGATCCGTCGCGGCGTAGTAGACCCCGGCGCCTTCGAACTGCCGGAGTCGGGAAAGTGGCAGTCGCCGATACTGAACGCCCGGTGACAAGACCACCGACCGCGCCATCAGAGCTGACCCGTCGGCCAGAGTCAGCCGGTAGCCCACCCCCGCCGGCTCGATATGGGTGACGGTCGAAGGACTGGAGATTCTGGCCCCGAGGCGTTGGGCCTGTAAGGCTGCGCGTTCGACGAGTTCGCCTCCGGAGATGCCGGACGGAAACCCTGCGTAGTTCTCGATTCGACTGCTCGTTCCTGCCTGCCCACCGATGAAGTCGCTGTCGACCAGGAGTGTCTCGAGTCCCTCGGATGCGCCGTAGACGGCTGCAGCGAGCCCAGCCGGCCCGGCACCGACGATCACGACGTCGAAGAGGTCCAGCTCGGTTGGCTCGTACACCAGACCGAGGTGGTCCGCGAGTTCATCGATGGTGGGATTGCCGAGAACCGAGTTTCCCGAGACAACGACAGGGGTCTGGGCCGGGCGCACGCCCAGATCGGCGAGCAGTTCAGCGACAGCATCGTCGTCATCGAGATCGATCCACTGATGGCCGACGCGTTGCCGCCGCAAGTAATTGACCAGATCGATAGCACGCCTCGAGTGGCGAGAGCCGATGATGCGAAGCGAGCCCGCTGCTACGCCCCCGCGGAGGATCTCGCGACGGGCCACGAACGCGGCGAACACGATGTCCCCGATCTCAGGATCACTGGCCAGCAGGCGACGCAAACCGTCCTGATCGACCCGAAGGACGCGCCCGTCAGTGCTCATTCGGCCGTGCACCGCCACACGCTGTCCGGTGAGCAGACCCAACTCACCGAGGAACCGCCCCGGGCCGTGCGTCACGATGACCGTCTCCTCGCCGCTGGGGTGCTCGACGTAGACGATCTCCACCGAACCTTCGAGGACAACGATGAGGCCGTAGAAGCGTTCGCCCACATCGAAGAGGGGTTCGCCGGTCTTGACCTCGTGCACGTCGCCGAAGTCCGACAAACGCGCCAGCTGGGCCCGAGTAAGGGTGGGGTACGCGGTCGGATCCACGGAGGCTTCGACAGCCATGGAGCCTGGGTGGGCCTGATCGTTCATGAGCGTGACGGTAACGGCAGCGTTGGGACGGCCCGCGCCGCCCGCGCCCAAATCCGGCTGACGAGGCCTCGACGGACCTTGCCGCACGGCACAATGGGTTTGATGAAGACCCAGGATCGCCCGAAACACGCGCCTTTCGCGCCGATGAAGCTTCCGGTCTGGTTCGGCGAGTCGCAACGTGAGACCGTCGGCCGTGCAGCAACGCCGTGACTGATCTGCCGGACTGGGCGGCGCGGATTGGCCTGCAACCCCATCCTGAGGGCGGTTGGTTCCGGGAAACCTGGCGCAGTGAGCTGACCCTTGACGGGGCGGTCCTGCCGCCCGGCTACGTCGGTCCGCGCAGCGCCGGAACGGCCATCCTCTTCCTGCTGATGCCAGGGCAGCAGTCCGCGTGGCATACCGTGCGCAGCGCGGAGTTGTGGTTGCATCACCGGGGCAGCCCGCTGATTCTCGAGTTCGGTTCCGATCAGGATGCGGCGACGGCGCACCTCCTCGGTCCCGACATCAACGCCGGCCAGCACCCGCAGTTGGCCGTCCCGCCCGGTTACTGGCAGCGCGCTCGGCCAGTTGCGCGTGAGCCGGCATTGGTGAGCTGTGTGGTGGTGCCGGGCTTCGACTTTGCCGACTTCGTCCTCGACAGCCCGACTTAATCCCGCGTTTCCGAGCGCCGCCCACCGTGTTCCGGATACCGCGTCCTGCAGTGTGATTGCTCCTTCCTAACGGCCGTTACCTCTTTTTGTCGCGCCGATTCCGCTGATCAGGAGGTCCCCAGTGGGTCAAACCATGAAGGCCACCGACGTCCCCGGTGCCGGATACGACCCTGGACCTGATCTGGCGGCGCGGTTGTGATGCGGTCTCGATCCGGGACCTTGAGAACGCGCTCGATATCCGCGCCCCATCGTTTTACCGGCGTTTCCACTCCCGGGATCAGCTCCCACCGTAGCGCAGGGCCACCGATTCCCCTGTGCGACCGACAAGCTCGCACGTTCACTGATCCAGAGTTGGGTCGGCTTGTTGGTGCTGATGTGATCCGGTAGAGATGGACTCGACGCCGCCATGACGGTCACGCTGGACGGACTGCTGGGCCCTGGGAAGTGTTGAAAGGCCCGTGATGAACTCCGCGAAGGAACCCGCCGCGCAGATCGGCGTGACCGACGCACTGCTGGCCGACCATGGCTCGGAAGGCTCGTTCGTGCGATCGGACGGCGAAAACAGGTGGAAATCATGCAACACAAGGGCATCCCGTAATAGCGCGAACCACCGATGACCAGCATTACTGAAAACTGTTGTGCCACAACGGAGTGCAGCCCACAGCCCGGGGGCGCGGGTTCAGACTCTATCCCCCACTACCAGCGAAAACGGTCCTCGGAGGACACTCCGGGGCCATTCGCTTTTGTCCGATATAGTGCGCGGATGCCCGTCGCACGGTCCGGCCTCTGGCTGATGCTGAGCGCTTTCCTGGCGTGCC
>NZ_JBILVF010000053.1:0-19395 GCF_044370595.1 Mycobacterium sp. | reverse complement strand
GGGTCGACGGTGGTGAACTCGACCCCCAAGGCGGCCAAGGCCGCTGGGGAAAAGGTCAGCGACGACGGCGAGGGCGGCGCCAAGATCGCCGAGTACCTGGTCGCCCAAAAGATCATCTAGCTCCCTGTCCGGCAAACGCCCCCTACCAAGACTTCGAGAAAGAGAACTCCCATGGCTGAAGTACTCGTGCTCGTCGAGCACTCCGAGGGCGCGGTGAAGAAGGTCACCACCGAGCTCATCACCGCCGCCCGCGCGCTGGGTGAACCGTCGGCCGTCGTGATCGGTGCCCCCGGTACCGCCGCACCCCTGGTCGGGGACCTCACCGCCGCCGGTGCGGCCAAGATCTACGTCGCCGAGTCCGCAGATGCGGAGAACTACCTGATCACGCCGTTCGTCGACGTGCTGGAGCAGCTGGTCGAGTCGGCCGGCCCTGCTGCGGTGCTGATGCCGGCCACCGCCGACGGCAAGGAGATCGCCGGCCGGCTGGCCGCGCGGATCGGCTCCGGTGTGCTCTCCGACGTGGTGGACATCCGCTCCGACGGCACCGCGGTGCACTCCATCTTCGGTGGTGCGTTCACCGTCGAGGCCAAGGTCAACGCCGAGGTGCCGGTGATCACCGTGCGCCCCGGCGCGATCGACGCCCAGCCCAGCCCCGGCGCGGGCGAGCAGGTCACCGTCGAGGTGCCCGCCCCGGGCCCCAACGCCGCCCGGATCACCGGCCGCAAGCCGGCCGTGGCCGGTGACCGACCGGAGCTCGCCGAGGCCGCCATCGTGGTCGCCGGCGGCCGAGGTGTGGGCAGCGCGGAGAAGTTCAGCGTCGTCGAGGAACTCGCCGACTCGATGGGCGCCGCCGTCGGCGCCTCCCGCGCGGCGGTGGACTCCGGCTACTACCCGGGCCAGTTCCAGGTGGGCCAGACCGGCAAGACGGTCTCCCCGCAGCTGTACATCGCGCTGGGCATCTCCGGGGCCATCCAGCACCGTGCCGGTATGCAGACCTCGAAGACCATCGTCGCGGTCAACAAGGACGAGGAAGCGCCCATCTTCGAGATCTCCGACTACGGAGTGGTGGGCGACCTGTTCAGCGTCACCCCGCAGCTGACCGACGCCATCAAGGCCCGCAAGGGCTAGGCACCTTTGCGCGAGCAGACGCAAAAGCCCCGCACGCCCAGGTCGGTTTCTAGGCGTGTCGGGGCCTTTTGCGTCTGCTGGTACGTCGCCAAAATCGCGATTCTAGAAAAGTACTTACAATCTAGACATGGCGCTCAGTATCAAAGATCCCGAAGCCGATCGGCTGGCGCGTGAACTGGCCAAACGTACCGGGGAGAGCCTGACGCAGGCCGTCGTGGTGGCCCTGCGAGAGCGACTTGCCCGCGAAACCGGGCGAACCAGCGCGATCCCGCTTCGCGACGAACTCGCCGCGATCCGCCGCCGCTGCGCGGCGCTGCCGTTAGTCGACAGCAGAACGGCTGAGCAGATCCTCGGATACGACGAGCACGGGCTCTGGGGCTGATGGTCATCGACACCTCTGCGCTGGTCGCCGTGCTCACCGACGAATCCGACGCCGAACGATTCGAGGCCGCCGTAGCCGACGATCCCGTCCGGCTGATGTCGGCCGCGTCCTGCCTTGAGACGGCCATCGTGGTCGAGGCCCGGTTTGGTGAGTTCGGAGGGCGCGAACTTGACCTCTGGCTGCATCGGGCCGCTGTCGATCTGGTTGCCGTTGATGCCGATCAGGTGCAGATTGCGCGGACGGCCTACCGCACGTACGGCAAGGGCCGCCACCGGGCCGGACTGAACTACGGGGACTGCTTCGCCTACGCGCTGTCCAAAGTCAGCGGCGAGGCCCTGCTCTTCAAGGGCGACGACTTTGCTCACACTGACATCGCAGCGGTGCCCCTGCCTTCCTGAGCCCGACGACCACCACCGGCGCGCCGGTATCCTGAACAGGCCATGAGCCAGAACCGGTCGGTGTATCTCGACCATGCAGCCACCACCCCGATGCATCAGCAGGCCATCGAGGCGATGGTCGCCGCCATGGCAGAGGTCGGCAACGCCTCCTCGCTGCACACCGCAGGCCGCGCGGCGCGCCGCCGGGTGGAGGAGGCCCGGGAGAGTCTGGCCGCCCGTCTCGGTGCCCGGCCCTCGGAGGTCATCTTCACCGCCGGCGGCACCGACAGCGACAACCTCGCTGTCAAGGGCATCTACTGGGCGCGCCGCGACGCCGACCCGACCCGCCGCCGGATCATCAGCACCGCCGTGGAGCACCACGCCGTCCTCGACGCCGTGGAGTGGCTGGCCGCCCACGAAGGCGCTGAGGTGACCTACCTGCCGTGCGACGCCGACGGGTCGGTGAGCCCGGCAGCACTGCGCGAGGTGCTCAGCGAGCACGACGACGTCGCCCTGGTCACCGTCATGTGGGCCAACAACGAAGTCGGTACCCTCATGCCGATTGCCGAATTGTCCTCTGTCGCAGCGGAATTCGGGGTTCCGATGCACAGCGACGCGGTCCAGGCCGTCGGGTCGGTGGCGCTGGACTTCGGCGCCGCCGGCCTGTCGGCGCTGAGCATCACCGCGCACAAGTTCGGCGGCCCGACCGGGGTGGGTGCGCTGCTGCTGCGCCGCGACACCGCCTGCGTGCCCCTGCTGCACGGCGGCGGTCAGGAACGCGACGTCCGCTCCGGCACCGTCGATGTGGCCGGGGCGGTGGCGATGGCCGCCGCCGCCGACATCGCCGTCGGCTCCCGGGAGTTCTCGGCCGCGCGGCTGAGTTCCCTGCGGGACAGGCTGATCGCCGGGGTGATGTCCTCGATCGACGACGTCGTGGTCAACGGCGCCGGCGGGGCGGGCCGGTTGCCGGGCAACGCCCACTTCACCTTCCGCGGCTGCGAGGGCGACTCGCTGCTAATGCTGTTGGACGCCAACGGGATCGAATGCTCCACTGGGTCGGCGTGCTCGGCCGGGGTCGCCCGAGCCTCCCACGTGCTGCTGGCGATGGGAGTCGACGCCGAGGCCGCCCGCGGGTCGCTGCGGCTGTCGCTGGGGCACACCAGCACCGACGAGGACGTCGACGCCGCCGTGGCGGTGTTGCCGGCCGCGGTTGACCGGGCCCGCCAGGCGGCGCTGGCCAGCACGTCGCGGGGGATCGCCCCGTGAGGGTGCTGGCCGCGATGAGTGGCGGGGTGGACTCCTCGGTGGCCGCAGCCCGGATGGTCGACGCCGGCCATGACGTGGTGGGTGTGCACCTGGCCCTGTCGCAGGCACCCGGCGCGCTGCGGACCGGGTCGCGCGGGTGCTGCTCGCGGGAAGACGCCGACGACGCCCGGCGGGTCGCCGACATCCTCAGAATCCCCTTCTATGTCTGGGATTTCGCCGACCAGTTCAAGGCCGACGTGATCGACGACTTCGTGTCCTCCTATGAGCGCGGCGAGACCCCGAACCCGTGCGTGCGCTGCAACGAGCGGATCAAGTTCTCGGCGTTGGCGGCCCGGGCGCTGGCGCTGGGCTTCGACGCGGTGGCCACCGGCCACTACGCCCGACTGTCGCAGGGCCGGCTGCGCCGGGCCGTCGACCGGGACAAGGACCAGTCCTATGTGCTGGGGGTGCTGACCGCCGAGCAGTTGCGGCATGCGGTGTTCCCGATCGGAGACACCTCCAAGCCGGCGATCCGGGAGGAAGCCGCCCGGCGCGGGCTGGCTGTGGCGAGCAAGCCCGACAGCCATGACATCTGCTTCATCCCCTCCGGTGACACCCGGGCGTTCCTGGGCGCGCGGATCGGGGTGCGGCCCGGTGCGGTGGTCGACGCCGATGGGCAGGTGCTGGCCCACCACGACGGGGTGCATGGCTTCACCATCGGCCAGCGCAAGGGCCTGGGCATCCCTGGTCCCGGCCCCGACGGGAACCCGCGTTACGTCACCGCCATCGACGCCGAGTCCGGCACCGTGCGGGTGGGCGGCGTCGAGGATCTCGACGTGTGGAGCCTGACTGGCCGGGATCCGGTGTTCACCGGCGGAACCGCGTTCGACGGGCTGATCGAGTGCGAGGTCCAGGTGCGTGCCCACGGCGGGATCGCCTCCGGGATAGCCGGTTTCGTCGACGATCTGCTGCACGTCGCCCTGCGCGCACCACTGCGCGGGGTGGCGGCCGGCCAGACGATGGTGGTCTACCGTACCGATCCTGACGGCGACGAAGTACTGGCCAGCGCGACGATCCGCTGAGGCGGCTTAGCTGTCCGGCGGTTCGGCGACCAGACCGTCGGACACCGCGACGAGCGGCCGCAGGTTCAACCTGATCGCCCCCGGAACGGGATGTCCAAGGTGAACACCAGCGCCAGCGCGATCGCCGACACCTCCGCCCATCCGGACATCAGGCAGGCCGGTCACAACGGCGGCAACGAGCGCGTTCGGTTGATTCGCTGCACGATCACGAGCACCGCTAGTGTCGCAGTGGACGCGGTGACTGATGCCCACGCCGGAACGGTTGTGCCTAGCGGTACCGCCGCGGCCATGACAAATCCGACTGCGAGGCGCGGTCCGTTGAGAACTTTGGTAGTGACGTACCCGAAGGCGACGGACGCCAGAAGGTAGATGGCAAGACCACCGAAAAACGCGGCCGCGATCTGATGGACGAAGGGGCGCGCCGGGTGGGCGACTGCGGACTCTAGGCCCAGGGCGAGGACAACCACCCCCACAACAAGGGGAAAATGCAGCAAGGAGTACGCCCGACGCGCAAGCTCGTTCTGCTCGACACCGGCCGGGGTGTTGACGAGGGCGTGTTCAGCGGCGGTTTCGGTGCCGTCGAAGTACACCGCCCACAGGCACGCGACGAAAGCCACTCCCGTCATCGCGACGAGCAGGGTGCGAGCACTGGCGTGGGCGGCGTCGGCACCGGCTCCGATTGACAGGATCGACTCGCCCATGGCGATGATGACGATCAGGCTGTAACGCTCAGCGAAGTGCCCGGCTGCCAACCTCCATCTCAACCGGGTGAAGACAGCCATGACATAGTCGGCGACGATCGCCAGGCTCCAGCAGACGTACCCCCACATACCATCGATGAAGGAACCCACGAAAAGCAGCGCCAGCGCGACAAAACCGCCAATGGCGTTGCGGTTCACAGCCGTCCGGAATGTGCTGTCCTGTCTGCTCGCTAACCGACCAAGGCCCATCTGCACCAGCCGGATGACGGCGTAGCCCGCGACGAAACTGTGAGCGAAGTCGGCGAAGGCACGCGGGATCGTGACGGCCATCATTAAGAACCCGCCCATAGCGGCGAATATCGACAACCGCACGACCGCCGAATTCGGGTTGAAGTCGCTGGCAAACCAGGAAAACTCCACCCATCCGCGCCAGAACAACGCCAGGGTGATGAGCGCATCACCCATGCCCTGCCAGCCACCCTGGGTGATCATGTAGTCGGTGCATTGGCTGAACCCCAAGACGAAGACCACGTCGAGAATTAGCTCAATCGGGGTGACGCGCTCGTCGCCGGTTCGGGCGAGCTTGAAGAACTTGCCGACCGTGTCCGTCATGCGATCCCCATCCCCTAACGGTCCATGAGTTCGGTCGCGTGAGTCAGCGGCTCGGTTGAAACCCGGACGTACCCGGTGATCGGATCTTTCAATTCATGAATGAGGAACATCGAAGAGGAAACCACCACCGAGGCGACCACCGTCATGAGGGCGACAACCGGACTCCGGGGCGAGCACAGTCCGAATGCCAGGAACTCCAGGACGAGCCACACCAGGACTGCGATCAGAAACACCTGGGGTAGCGGGGCGGGACGCACAGCCAAGGCCCAGCGCTGGTGCGCGCCGTCCGGATCGCCGATCAAATCGAGTGCGCGGGTGCGCAACTCTTTCTGCAACTCGGTGGCCGGTTTGAGGTTCGCCACCGCGGCGTAGACGTCCTCGGTCCAGCTCCGGACGATCGCGCCCGGGTGCGCGCCTGCGCCGGCGTCGTGGCTGTTCGAGCCGTCGAGATCCTCAGGCAGACGCTGCAGCATCTCTTTGAGCTGGTCACGGATCGGGTCCGCCGCGGGACCGTAGCTCTCGAAGAGGTCGCCGAGGTCTGCAGTGCCGATGGCCATTGACGCGATGGCGTTGTTGGCCTGGTCGAACTCAGCGGCCGACGAGGCGGTGACGATACCCAGGACGACGGCTGTCAGAGTCGCGGCGAGCCCGAGCGCTGATCCGCCAGCCAACGAGTTCGGGTCGTCCCCGGTCTTCGGCACGAACCGGGTGCGCAGCCGCCACCCCAGGGCGGCGGCACCCAGCGTGCCGACCAGGAGGAGGCCCGAAATGATCAGCGGTTGCATCGTGCGACTCCCTGCTCCATCGTGGGCGGATTCAGCCCAGGGAGGAGATGGTCGGGAAAGAGAAGATCACTACGCGACCGCGCCGGGGATGGAGGCGTTCTTCGCCCTCACCATCCCGCCGGTGCTGCAGCAAAGCACAACAGCGCCGCTGGGATGGCACCAACCTGCAACCAGCGGACCACTGGACACGATGGGGGGCATGCGGGACTCCTCACGGCAGGGACAAGGGGAAGGGTCTGAGTGCCGATTACGCCAGTAGGTTATAGCGGCGCTTCGCAATTCACAGACTTTTGCCAGGTGAAGAGCATTGGCCGCCATGCCGTGGTTTGCGAAGGTGCCTACCTTCGCGCGACTAACCGTGTCGCGCGGAGGTCGGCACTATTTCTGGATCGCCTCAACCCGCCTCGGTCGGACCGGTAGTTCCCCGGCGCCGCCGCCGCGTCGCGCGGCGATCTCCCCCACCCGGTCACGCACCAGGTACAGGTACCAGCCCCCGATCAGGGCCGGAGGCCCAGCGAGGCCACGTTCAGCACGATCTCGAATCGGCGGCGGAAGTCGCCGTTGCCCAGGCGCTGTCTTCGCAATGTTCGAGGTGAGGATTGAGTTGCGCGAGTTGCGTTGTCGGGTCGATTTCAACCCCATTGAGGACTGCGGCGAACGTCAACGAGCCAAACACGTCACTTTGGTGCCCCACCGCGGCGTCCGCATCAGCGTCCGGTCCGTTAGACCCAGCGGATGCGCGCAACCCCAGTAAATGGCGGCACGGCTGCCGGCCCGACGATGGCGGTCTACCGTGCCGACCCTGATGACGAGGAAGTGCTGGCCAGCGGAACGATCCCCGGCTTACATGTCCAGCGGTTCGGCGACCAGTCTGTCGGACGCCGCGACCAGCGGCCCCAGGTTCACACTGATCGCCCTGCGGAACGGGATGTCCAAGGTGAGTGCCGTGACCTGCCCGCGGGCCAGCAATGCCGGATCGTCGTCGGCGACCGCGAGGTAGCCGTCGAGGTCGCTGATGACTTGCGCGATGCCCAGCCTTGTCCGAGATCGACGTGGTGGCCCAGGCAGCTGCTGGGCCGAAGTCGCCTGTCGTCAACGGCTTCCTGGCCGGCGCGCACCGCCGACCACGTCATCGCCTGCGTAGTCGCCGCGGGATTGGAAATTCTGAGCTATAACGACCGCGTGCTTGGTAACCCGCCCCGAGCGTCTGATCTCGTCGCTCTGTGCACCGAGTTGGCCGCGAAGTCGGGGAGTTGGCTGGATTCGCCCTCGTGCCGCCTCAACCCGACTCAGTCGGCCGGGGGAGTTCCCCGGCGTCGCCACCACGTTGCGCGGCGATCTCCGACACCCGGTCACGCACCAGGTACCAGCCCCCGATCAACGCCGGAATCAGCACCACCAGGCCGCCGATCGTGATGGTGCCGACGGGATAGTTGAACGCCATTAGCACCAGCACCGACAGCAGGAAGGCCAGGGTCGCATAGCTGGTGTACGGCGCACCCCACATCCGGAACGACGGCCGCTCCATCCGGCCCTGCTGGGACCACCGGTAGAGCTGCAGTTGGCAGATGATGATGGTCGCCCACGACGACAGGATGCCCAGCGAGGCCACGTTCAGCACGATCTCGAAAGCCTGATCCGGGACGATGCTGTTCAGCAGCACCCCGAGCAGGCCGATCGAGGCGGTCAGCAGAATCCCGCCGTAGGGAACGCCCTGCCGCGACATCCGGCCGGTGAACGTCGGGGCGCTGCCGTTCATCGCCATCGAGCGCAGGATCCGGCCGGTGGAGTACAGGCCCGCGTTCAGGCTGGAGAAGGCGGCGGTCAGAACGACCAGATTCATCACCGTTCCGGCGCCCTCGATACCGATCTTGGAGAAGAACGTGACGAACGGGCTTTCCGACGGCGAGTAGGCCGTGTAGGGCAGCAGCAGCGCCAGCAGGAACAGCGACCCGACATAGAACAGCGCGATACGGGCGATGACGGAGTTGATCGCCCGGGGCATCACCTTCTCCGGCTCCTCGGTCTCGCCGGCGGCGATCCCGACGAGCTCCACTGCCGCATAGGCGAAGACGACCCCGGAGGTGACCAGCACCAGCGGCAGAACCCCGACCGGGAACAGGCCACCGTTGTTGTTGATCACCGAAAAGCCGGTGGGATTGCCGTCCACCGAATAGCGGCCGGCCAGGAAGATCGTGCCGGCGACAAGGAAGGTGACCAGGGCGATGACCTTGACCAGCGCCGCCCAGAATTCGAACTCCCCGAACAGAGCCACCGAGACCAGGTTCATCGCCAGCACGATGCCCAGGGCGATCAGGGCGATCAGCCACTGCGGGACATCCTTGAACACCCCCCAGAACTTGAAGAAGACCGCGATCGCCGTCGAGTCGACGATGGTCGTCACCGACCAGTTCAGGAAGTACATCCAGCCCGCGACAAAGGCTGCCTTCTCGCCGAGGAACTCCCGGGCGTAGGAGACGAAAGACCCCGTGGTCGGGCGGTGCAGCACGAGTTCGCCCATCGCCCGCAGGATGAAGAACACGAACACCCCGCAGACGCCGTAGACCAGGAACAGCCCGGGGCCGGCGCTGGCAAGCCGGCCGCCGGCGCCGAGGAACAGACCGGTACCGATCGCCCCGCCGATCGCGATCATCTGCAGTTGGCGGGGGCTGAGGCTCTTGTGATAGCCGGCGTCCTCGGCAGTCAGCGCCGACTGTCCCGGGATCGGATGAGCGGGCGTGGTGGTCATGACTGGCCGTCCTCGGGGTTCTGGCCGCCAGGGCTGTGCGGCGGGGCGGGCATATCCCGGAAGGTGAAAATGAAGCCGAAGGCGGCCACCGCTGCGGCGGCCGCGTAGCCGATGATCGAGTACCAACCCACATGCAGGTAGGCGGTCACCGCCACGACGACCATGGCCAGGAAGACCATGGACATCCCGATCAGCGGCGTCTTGGCCTTGAAATCGACGAGCCGCATAAGTTCGGGTCTCCCTCGGGCTGGAAAAAGCGGTGTTTGGCAGTACACACCGGACGTGGGACCCAGACTGTGCAGGAAACACGTAATTTTCCTGGAAGTAACAACACCTTGGTGGGATTGGCTGCTGTGGGAATCAGAGTCGGAATCGAGCACCGCACCAGCTACACATTCGACCGACTCGTCGATGTGCACCCCCATGTGGTGAGGCTGCGACCGGCCCCGCACACCCGCACCCCGATCGAGGCGTACTCGCTGGAGGTCGAACCTGCCGACCACTTCATCAACTGGCAGCAGGACGCCTTCGGGAATTTCTTGGCGCGCTTGGTCTTTCCCAATCCCACCCGCAAGCTGAGCATCAACGTGGGCCTGATCGCCGACATGAAGGTGATCAACCCCTTCGACTTCTTCATCGAGGAGTACGCCGAGACGATGCCGTTCAGCTACCCCGCCGCACTTGGGGAAGATCTGGAGGCCTATCTGCGGCCGGTGGACGACGGCGCCGAGGGGGACGGTCCCGGGGAGGTGCTGCGGGCGTGGGTGGATGCGCACCGCTGGGCGCCCGGAATCCGCACGATCGACTTCCTGGTCGGGCTCAACGGTGCCGTCGCCACCGACATCAACTACAGCGTGCGGATGGAACCGGGCGTGCAGACCCCCGAGCACACCCTGCGGACCAAGATCGGGTCATGCCGGGACTCGGCCTGGTTGCTCGTGTCGGCGTTGCGGCAGTTCGGCCTGGCCGCGCGGTTCGTGTCGGGGTATCTGGTGCAACTGACCTCCGACGTGGAAGCCATCGACGGGCCCTCCGGTCCGGTGGCCGACTTCACCGACCTGCATGCCTGGACCGAGGTCTACGTTCCCGGGGCGGGCTGGATCGGGCTGGATCCGACCTCGGGCCTGTTCGCCGGGGAGGGGCACATTCCCCTAGCCGCCACCCCGCACCCGTCCTCGGCGGCCCCGATCAGTGGCACCACCGGAGTCGCCGAGACCACCTTCGAGTTCTCCAACACCGTCACCCGGATCCACGAGGATCCCCGGGTCACGCTGCCCTACACCGACACGGCCTGGGCGGCGATCACCGCACTGGGGGAGCAGGTCGACGCCCGCCTTGCGGCCGGCGACGTGCGGTTGACGATCGGCGGGGAACCCACGTTCGTCTCGATCGACGATCAGGTCGCACCGGAATGGACCACCGAGGCCGACGGTCGGCATAAGCGGAAGCTGGCCTCGGTGCTGACCGCGATGCTGAAATCGGAGTGGGCGCCGCACGGACTGGTCCAGCGCAGCCAGGGCAAGTGGTATCCCGGAGAACCGCTGCCGCGCTGGCAGATCGGGCTGCACTGGCGCCGCGACGGGCAACCGCTGTGGCACAACAGCAACCTGCTGGCCGACCCCTGGAACGGGCCGGCCGCCACCGCGGATCCCGGCGCCGCCGAACGACTGCTGGCGGCGGTGGCCTGCGGGCTGGGCCTGCCCGGCAGCCAGGTGCGGCCGGCGTTCGAGGATCCGCTGGCCCGGCTGGCGGCGGCGGTGCGCAGACCGCTCGGCGCGCCGGTGGATCCCGCCGACGATCCGGGGGACGACACCGGCCGCACGGCGCTGCTCGACCGGCTGGAGCAGCCGGCCGGCGAGCCCGCGGCCTGGGTGCTGCCGCTGCATCGGCGCGAGGACGACGCGGGCTGGTCAAGTGCGGACTGGCGGTTGCGCCGCGGCCGGATCGTGCTGCTCGACGGCGATTCCCCGGCCGGCCTGCGGCTCCCGCTGGACTCGATCAGCTGGCGTCCGCCGCCGCCGAGCTTCCCGGCCGATCCGTTGGCCGACCCGGCGGAGTTGGCCGATGCCCCCGATCAGACCGAGGCCGACGTCGAGGACGCCGAGAAGGCGCCCGTCACCGCACTGGTCGCCGAGGTCCGCGACGCTCTGCTGTATGTCTTCCTGCCGCCGACCGACGCGCTGGAACACTTCGTCGATCTGGTCGGCCGGGTCGAGGCCGCCGCCGCCGAGGTGGGCACCCCGGTGGTGGTGGAAGGGTACGGGCCGCCGCCGGACGGGCGGCTGAACTCGATGTCGATCACCCCCGACCCCGGCGTCATCGAGGTCAACGTCACACCCACCGCCAGCTTCACCGAGCAGTGCGCCCAGCTGCAGACCCTCTACGAAAAGGCGCGGCTGGCGCGGCTGTCCACCGAATCCTTCGACCTCGACGGCACCCACGGCGGCACCGGGGGCGGCAACCACATCACCCTGGGCGGGATCACCCCCGCCGATTCACCGATGCTGCGCCGGCCCGACCTGCTGGTGTCGCTGCTGACCTACTGGCAGCGCCACCCGTCGCTGTCCTACCTGTTCGCGGGCCGGTTCATCGGCACCACCTCGCAGGCACCGCGGGTGGACGAGGGGCGCGCCGAGGCCCTTTACGAGTTGGAGATCGCCTTCGCCGAGATCGCCCGGCTCGCCTCCGCGGGGCCCCCCCAGGCTCCCGCCGATGGTCGCTCCGCAAGCGTCGCTCCCGCCGATGGTCGCTCCGCAAGCGTCGCTCCCGCCGATGGTCGCTCCGCAAGCGTCGCTCCGTGGATCGCCGACCGGGCGCTGCGTCACCTGCTGACCGACATCACCGGCAACACCCACCGCGCGGAGTTCTGCATCGACAAGCTCTACAGCCCGGACGGGCCCCGCGGCCGGCTCGGACTGCTGGAACTGCGCGGCTTCGAGATGCCCCCGCACTACCAGATGGCGATGGTCCAGTCCCTGCTGGTGCGGTCGCTGGTCGCCCGGTTCTGGGACGACCCGCTGCGCGCCCCGCTGATCCGGCACGGGATGAACCTGCACGGCCGATACTTACTGCCGCACTTCATCATTCACGACATCGCCGATGTCGCGGCCGATCTGCGGGCACACGGGATCGACTTCGACACCAGCTGGTTCGACCCATTCACCGAATTCCGGTTCCCCCGGATCGGAACGGCGGTGTTCGACCACGTCGAGATCGAACTGCGCGGTGCCATCGAGCCGTGGTACACCCTCGGGGAGGAGTCGACCTCGACCGGGATGGCCCGCTATGTCGACTCCTCGGTCGAGCGGATCCAGGTCCGAACGATCGGCGCCGACCGGCAGCGGCATCTGGTCACCTGCAACGGCCAGCCGATCCCCATGCTCGCCACCGACAACCCCGATGTTCTGGTCGGCGGGGTGCGCTACCGGGCGTGGCAGCCGCCCAGCGCGCTGCACCCCAGCATCACCGTCGACTCGCCCCTGCGGTTCGAGTTGGTCGACCTGGCCACCGGCACCTCCCGCGGCGGCTGTACCTACCACGTCACCCACCCCGGCGGACGCGCCTACGACGATCCGCCGGTCAACGCGGTGGCCGCCGAGTCGCGGCGAGGCAGCCGGTTCGAGGCGCACGGATTCACCCCGGGCGCTATCGACATCGCCGCGCTCAAGGAGAAGCAGTCGCGCCAATCCACCGATGTCGGTGCGCCTGGCATCCTTGACCTTCGCCGAGTGCGTACCGTGCTGCTCTGATTAGGTAATCAGGGAAGTTAGGTAATCAGGGAAGCCGACGGCCGGGTAGGGCAGGAGGAGGGTGCGGTGCCACTGTCGACCACCGACCCCGATCGGCTGCTGGAGGGCTACCGCGCCACCCGCGCCCAGGAAACGCTGTTCGACGTGCGGGGCCCCGGCCCGACGGTCGGCGCGTTCGGTGCCACCGGCCACGACGAGTTTGTCGACGCCTCCGGTGAGGTCCGGCCGGCGTGGCGGGAATTCGCCGACCTGCTGGGCGAACGCGGCCGCGACGGGATGGAACGGCTGCAGGACGTGCTGGGCCGTCTGGTCGACGACGACGGCATCACTTACATCGAAATCGACCCGCACGGCGAGGCGGTCACCGACAGCAACGGTATGGCCATGCCCGGCCCGTGGCATCTCGACGGCATACCGCTGCTGGTCACCGCCGCCGAGTGGCAGACCCTGGAAGCCGGGTTGGTGCAACGCTCGCGTCTGCTCGACGCCGTCCTGCGCGATCTCTACGGCAACCAGCGCTCACTGACCAGCGGCATCCTGCCGCCTTCCCTGCTCTACGGTCACCCCGGATACCTCCGTGCGGTCCGCGGCGTCGACGACCCCGCCGGCAACCACCTGTTCATGCTCGGCTGCGACGTCAGTCGCGGCGCCGACGGCGGGTTCCTGGTTAACCGGGACTGGACGCAGGCGCCGTCCGGCGCGGGCTATGCGCTGGCCGACCGCCGGGTGGTCTCCCGGGCGCTGCCGGAGTTCTACGAACGGATCCGGCCGAGGCCTGCGTCGCCGTTCGCCCAGGCGCTGCGACTGGCCCTGATCGACGCCGCCCCCGAGGCCGCCGAGGATCCGGTCGTGGTGGTGCTCAGTCCCGGCATCTACTCCGAGACCGCGTTCGATCAGGCCTACCTGGCCACCGCGCTGGGCTTCCCGCTGGTCGAGAGCGCCGATCTGGTGGTCCGGGACGGCAAACTGTGGATGCGTTCGCTGGGAACCCTCAAACGCGTCGACGTGGTGTTGCGGCGCGTCGACGCCGAATACGTCGACCCGCTGGATCTGCGGCCCGATTCGCGCCTCGGGGTGGCCGGTCTGGTCGAAGCTCAGCGGCGCGGCACGGTGACCGTGGTCAACGGCCTCGGCAGCGGCATCGTGGAAAGCCCGGGCCTGCAACGCTTTCTGCCGGAACTCTCGGAGTTGCTGCTGGGCGAGAAGCCCCTTCTGGACTGTCCGGCGTCGTACTGGGCCGGTGATCCCACGGAACGCTCGCACATCCTGGCCCGGCTGTCCTCCCTGCTGATCAAGTCCACCGTCGATGCCCAGACCATCGTGGGGCCGACGCTGTCGGCCGCCCAGTGCGCGGAACTGGCGGCCCGGATCGACGCCGCGCCCTGGCAGTGGGTGGGCCAGGAACTACCCCAGTTCTCCACCGCACCCACCGACCACTACCCGGGCGGCCTGTCGGCGGCCAGTGTCGGGCTTCGGCTGTTCACCGTCGCTCAGCGCGGCGGATACGCACCGATGGTGGGCGGCCTCGGCTATGTGCTGGCACCGGGGCCGGGTGCCTTCCGGCTGAAAACCTCTGCCGCCAAGGACATCTGGGTCCGACCACCGGCTCGTGCCGCTGCGGAGCATGTGATCACCGTGCCGTCGGTAAAGCTGCCGAGCGGCACCGAGTTCATCAGTTCCCCCCGCGTACTGTCTGACCTGTTCTGGATCGGCCGGTACGCCGAGCGCAGCGAGGGCCTGGCGCGCCTGCTCATCGCCACCCGCGAGCGCTATCACGAATACCGCAACCGCCGCGACGTCGAGGGCAGCGAATGTCTGCCGGTCCTGCTCGCCGCACTCGGCCAGATCACCGGCGACGACGCACTGGCCGGCGGACCGTCCGACGATGTGGTCACCGCCGCACCGCACATGTTGTGGGCGCTGACCGCTGACCGGCTGTGTCCGGGATCGCTGGCCCACTCGATCGAGGGACTCGCCCTGGCCGCGCGGGCGGTGCGCGACCAGATGTCCAACGACACCTGGATGGTGCTCGGCGCGGTCGAACGGGCGCTGGCCGATCTTCCCGAACCCCGCCGCTCCGGGCAGCCTGGGCGCCGACCCGTGGACGACACCGCGATGGCCGCCGCGCAACAGCGGACACTGGCCGGCATGCTCGCGCTGTCGGGGATGGCCGCCGAGTCGATGATCCGCGATGCGGGCTGGACGATGATGGACATCGGTAAACGGATCGAGCGCGGCCTTGCACTGACCGCCCTGCTGCGCGCCACGCTGACCCGCCGGCGCACTCCCGGCGCCGAACAGACCATCACCGACTCGGTGCTGGTGGCTTGCGAGTGCTCGGTGATCTACCGGCGGCAGAACCTGGGCCAGGCCAGCGTCGCCGCGGTGGCCGATCTGCTGCTGTTCGACGGCACCAATCCCAGATCCCTGGTCTACCAACTGGATCAGCTGCGCGCCGATCTGCGGTCGCTACCGGGGGCGTCGGGATCGTCGCGGCCGGAGCGGCTGGTCGAGGAGATCAGCGTGCGGCTGCGCCGGCTGGATCCCGAAGAACTCGAACACGCCGACGGAACCGGCTTGCGCTTCGAGTTCGACGGCCTGCTCAGCGGGATGTACGCCGCCCTGAGGGACCTCTCCGACGTCATCACCCGCACCCAGCTGTCGCTGCCCGGGGACATGCAGCCGCTGTGGGGCCCCAGCCAGCGGCGGGTGCTGCCGTGAGCGGCGCCGTCGCGGCGCCGTCGCGGCGCTACCGGGTCGTGCATCGCACCGAATACCGGTACTCCGATGTGGTGACCAGTTCCTACGGCCGCGCCCACCTGACACCCCGCGACGGCACCCGGCAACGCTGCCGGTCCTTCACACTCGACATCGACCCCCAGCCGGCGGACCGCTCCACCAGCCGGGACGGGTACGGCAACATCAGCTCCTATTTCCATGTCACCGAACGGCACCGGGCCCTGTCGGTGGTGGGGACCGCCGTCGTCGACGTCGATGCGCCCCCGTCGCAGCTCTATGAGTCCGGGGCCGCCCTGCAGCCCTGGGAGTCCGTCCGGCCAGACGGCCTCGACGGGGTCCTGGCGGCGGACTTCGCGATGGACTTGCGGCCGCCGGAGATCACCGACTCGGTGCGGCAGTACGCGGCCCCGAGCTTTGTGCCCAGCCGCCCCCTGATCGCGGTGATCCGGGATCTCAACGCGCGGATTTTCGCCGACTTCACCTACCGATCCGGGTCGACCACGGTCTCAACCGGTGTCGCTGAGGTTTTACAGGCCGGGGAGGGGGTATGCCAGGATTTCGCCCGGCTGGCGATCGCCTGCCTGCGGGCCAACGGTCTGGCGGCCAGTTACGTGTCGGGATACCTCGCGACCGACCCGCCGCCCGGAAAGGAACGGATGCTCGGCGTCGACGCCACCCATGCCTGGGCCGCGGTGTGGACCCCGGACAACCACTGGCTGGGATTCGACCCGACCAACGACGCTCTGGTCGACGAGCGGTACATCACCGTGGGCTGGGGCCGGGACTACGCCGACGTACCGCCGCTGCGGGGCATCATCTTCACCGACTCGGAGTACAGCGCGATCGAGGTGTCGGTGGACGTCGCCCCGTTCGACGGTGTCGTCTCTGACGATGTGCCCGATGCGTGATTTCACCTGCCCCACCTGCGGTCAGCACCTGGCTTTCGAGAACTCGGTCTGCCTGTCCTGCGGCAGCGCGGTCGGATTCTCCCTGCAGGACATGGCATTTCTGGTGATCACCCCGGCCGGTGAGGCCGGACACGGTGGCGCCGTGCCTGCCCGCCACTATCAGCTGTGCGCGAATCTGCATCTGGCCAAATGCAATTGGCTGGTGGAGGTGCATCCCGTCCGGCAGTTGTGCGCATCATGCGCGCTGACCCGCACCCGGCCGACGGACGCTGACGAGGCCGGTCTGACGTCCTTCGCCGAGGCCGAAGCGGCCAAACGGCGGCTGATCGCCGAACTGTGCGAACTGCAGTTGCCGATCGTCGATCGCCACCGCGATCCGGGCTATGGATTGGCCTTCGACCTGCTGTCCAGTGCCACCGAGAAGGTGTTCACCGGTCACGAAAATGGAGTCATCACCGTCGATCTCGCCGAAGGTGACGATGTTCACCGGGAACAGTTGCGCGTCGCCATGGACGAGCCCTACCGCACCCTGCTCGGCCATTTCCGCCACGAGATCGGGCACTACTACTTCTACCGCCTCGTGGCCGGCTTCCCGGACCGCTTGGAGGCTTTCCGGCGGCTGTTCGGCGACCCCGACGCGGACTATCAGGTGGCGGTTGACCGTCACTACAGCCAGGGCCCGCCCACCGGTTGGCAGCACTCCCACGTGTCCTCCTACGCCGCGATGCACCCGGCTGAGGACTGGGCCGAGACGTTCGCGCACTACCTGCACATCCGCAGCACGCTGGACACCGCCGCAGCCTTCGGCCTGGCACCGGCAACCGCGACCTACCAGCGCCGGGTCCTGGGCCCGAGTGGTTTTGACACCATCATCGACATGTGGCTGCCGCTGGCCTGGTCGCTGAACATGGTGAACCGCTCGATGGGCAAGGCCGATCTCTACCCGTTCCTGCTGCCGGTGCCGGTACTGGAGAAGATGCGGCTCATCCACACCGTGATCGACGAAACCGCCGCGACTCGATGAGCATTCTCGCCGCCGGCACCGGGATCGGCTCCTGGCCGGGCGCCTCGGCCCGCCACGCCGCCGAGGTCGTCGTCGGTGAACTGCCTGCCCTGCCCTACCTGCCCGAACTACCCGCCCGCGGGCTGGGGGCGGACATGATCGGCCGCGCCGGGGCGCTGCTGGTCGACATCGCCATCGACACCGTGCCGCGCGGATACCGGATCGCGGCCCGGCCGAGTTCGATCACCCGGCGGGCCGCCAGCCTGCTCGAAGAGGACCTCGACGCCCTCGAGGAGGCCTGGGAGAAGGCGGGCGGATCCGACGGCGGCCGCACCGTCAAGGTTCAGGCGCCGGGCCCGATCACGCTGGCCGCGCAACTGGAATTGCCCAATGGACACCGGGCGATCACCGACGCCGGGGCGGTCCGGGATCTGGGCGCCTCGCTGGCCGAGGGAATGGCCGTCCACCGCGCCGCGTTGGCCCGTCGGCTCGCCGCGCCGGTGGTGGTGCAGTTCGACGAACCGCTGCTGCCCGCGGCGCTGGCCGGCCGGCTCACCGGCGTGACGGCGTTCACGCCGGTGCACCCGGTGGACGAGACCGTCGCGATCGGTCTGCTCGACGGGTGCGCCGAACGGGTCGGCGGTGAGGTGCTGCTGCACAGCTGCGCGGCCGGGCTGCCGTGGAAACTGCTGCAGCGCAGCGCAATCAGCGCGGTCTCGGTGGACGTCTCGACGCTGGATGCCCAGGGCCTCGATGGTCTGGGCGAGTTCGTCGACTCCGGCCGCGGCGTGGTCCTGGGTGTGGTGCCTTCGCTCGCGCCCGAGCGGGCCCCGTCGCCGGAGGAACTGGCCGCCTCCGTAGCGGCCGTCACCGACCGGCTGGGAATCCCGCGCGCTCTGCTCGCCGACCGGGTCGGCATCAGCCCGGCGTGCGGGCTGGCCGGCGCCACCGAAGCCTGGGCACGGGCAGCCACTCTTCTGACCCGACGGGTCGCGGCGGTGATCGCCGACGACCCCGGGATGCCCGCGCGGTAGTTAGCCGGGACGTTACGTCTCGCGGAGAGTGACCTTTGTCCCTAGCTGCCGCGGGCTCGGCCGGTCTTAGCTGGGTGAAAGCGACCACAAGTCCGTCGGACGACGGACGGCGCTCATTAATACGGGGGGTTTCATCATGCGGGCTTCTGCTGAGGGCAACCAGAAGGTCACGGTAACGGGAAGCCGGTCGGGGGGGCGTGTACGTCCGGTGGTGACCCCGCGGGGTTCGTCGCAGGCTGGCGCCGGGGGCTCGGGTTCGGTCTCGGGGTACGCGCGGTATGTGGGCCGGGTGGGTGTGTTGGCGGTGACGCTGGGTGTGGGTGCTGCGGTGGTGGCGATGCCGGCCGCGTTTGCCGATACGCGGGGGTCGGGGGGGTCGAGTGGGTCCTCGGATGCGGGGGCCGTGGAGGGGTCTGCGGTTTCGGGGTCGGTTTCGGGGGCCGCGCGGGCTTCGGTGCCGCGGTCTGCGCGGGGCGTTGCGGATGACAGCGTTGCGGATGACAGCGCTGCTGACGAGGGTCGTTCTGAGCCCGGGGTTGTTGATGCGGGGGCCGCTGATGCAGGCCCTGATGCGACCGGTGTCGGGGTGAGTGAGCCGCGGCGGGAGGGCCGCGAGCGTGGTGCTGCCCGGCGGGGTGGCCGCGGTGGGGACGAACGGGGTGCGGCTCGGGCGGCCGGGAGTGCAGCACTGCCCGCATCAGCGCCCGCCGACGGCGACCTCGCCACCTCAACGCCCGCCCCGGCGGCGGCCGGTGGCCCGGTGGTGGCGGCCCCGGTGGCCGGCGGGGTGCCGCTGCCGGCGCCGGCGGTGGCTGGTGGAGCACCGCAACCGGCGGCGGTGGCGCCGGTCGGGGGTACGGGTGCGGTGCCAGCGGTGTCGTCGGTGTCGCCGGGGGTGGGG
>NZ_JBILVF010000189.1:0-5857 GCF_044370595.1 Mycobacterium sp. | reverse complement strand
CTGGCCAGCAGAGCGGGTTCCTACCTGACAGGGGCGGTCATCCCGGTGGACGGCGGGATCGCCACAACAGCCAGCGGTACCGGCCGCTAGTTCTTGGCAGCGGGCTCACCGAACCGATCCGGATCGGCGGTCGCCAACAGCCAGGCGTACTGGAAGGCCGCTTCCTTCCACCGTTCGTAACGCCCGCTGATGCCACCGTGGCCGGCCGCCATCTGGGTGCGTAGCAGAACCGGACGCGAATCCGTCTTGTGATGCCGCAGCGCCGCAACCCATTTCGCCGGCTCGACGTAGAGCACGCGGGTGTCGTTGAGAGACGTCATCGCCAGGATCGCCGGGTAGTCCTTGGCTGCGACGTTCTCATACGGCGAGTAGGACTTCATGTAGTCGTAGACGTCGCGATCCTCCAGCGGATTGCCCCACTCGTCCCACTCGGTCACGGTCAGCGGAAGGGAAGGATCGAGGATCGTCGTGAGGGGGTCGACGAACGGAACCTGGGCCAGGATGCCGGCGAACTGGTCGGGCGCCATATTGGCCACCGCACCCATCAGCAACCCGCCGGCGCTGCCGCCGAGTGCCACCAGATTTCGCGGCCGGGTCAGGCGAATATCGACAAGATGACTTGCTGCGGCGATGAAGTCGGTGAAGGTGTTCTTCTTCTCCAGAAGTTTCCCACGCTCGTACCACAGCCTGCCCATCTCGCCGCCGCCTCGAACGTGCGCGACCGCGAACACCATCCCGCGGTCGAGCAGCGACAGTCGGGCAATCGAGAACCGCGGATCTTCGCTGGACTCGTAGGCTCCATAGCCGTACAACACTGTCGGAGCTGGGAATTCGACGCCGTTGCGGTACATCAGTGAGATCGGGATGCGGGTGCCGTCCTCAGCGGTGGCCCAGTCCCGACGTTCGACGTAGTCCTCGCGCCGGAAGCCACCCAGGACCGGTTGCTCACGCAGCAGTGTTCGTTCCCCGGTGCTCAGATCGATGTCGTAAATCCGCATCGGGGTCAGAAAGGACGTGGCGCCGATCCGCAGGCGTGGTGCGTCCCAATTCGGGTTGCCGCCCAGACCGCAGGCCATGAGTTCGGAGTCGAACGTGATGTCCGCCGGTGTCCCGTAGCCCCGGTCCGTCAGCGGCCACAGTTGCAGTTTGGGCAGCGCACCGCGACGGTAGTGGACCACGATGTGCCTAGCGAACGCGTCGACGCCCTCGAGGCGGACATCGTCGCGGGCAGCGATGAGAGTCCTTTGCGCGGAGGGATCGTCGACTGGCGCTTCGGCAAGGGTGAAGTTCGGGGCCCCGTCGTTGTGCAGGATCAGGAAGCGGTCCTCGCCACCGATGATCGCATGGTCCACCGAGTACTCGACGCCGTCGCGTCTGGGCAGCACCGTGGTGAACTCAGCTTGCGGATCGGCGGCGTCGGCGAACCGGATCTCGGAGGTGATCGCCGAACCGGCCGCGATGATGATGTAGCGGTTACTGCGGGTGCGGCCCACCCCGACCCAGAACCGCTCGTCGGGTTCGGTGAAGACCTGCTCGTCATGGCCGGTGTGGCCCAGTCGGTGACGCCACACGGTGTCCGGCCGCCACGACTCATCGACGGTGGTGTAGTAAACGGTCGCACTGTCGGTGGCCCAGGTTATCCCGGCGGCAATACCGGTGATGCGATCGGGGTACAGTGCGCCGGTCCGTAAGTCCTTGAACTGCAGGGTGTATCGCTCATCGCCGACGACGTCGGTGGAGTAGGCGAGGAGGTTGCCGTCCGGGCTGACACTGGCAGCACCGACGGCGAAGTAGTCGTGGCCGTCGGCTTCGACGTTCTCATCGAGGATGATCTGTTCGCCCGGGACTGCGGTGTGCTCGTCGAAGACGGGCGGTTCCCAGTCGTCGGGCCCGGAGATCGGGCATCGGCAGTGGACGCCGT
This sequence comes from Mycobacterium sp., assembly GCF_044370595.1. Lineage (GTDB taxonomy): Bacteria > Actinomycetota > Actinomycetes > Mycobacteriales > Mycobacteriaceae > Mycobacterium. The sequence goes on along the minus strand of NZ_JBILVF010000189.1, from coordinate 3,936 downwards.
ACTGCTTGCCCTCGAAGCTACGGCCGTAGTACCACCAGTCACCCCGGCGCAGCGGAACCGACAGGTCGGTCTCCTTGGTGCGGGCCTTGATCTCGTCAAAGATTTTCTGGCGCAACGGCTCCTGGTATTCCGTCATCTCATCGACGTGGGCGTTCTCCGCCTCGAGGTGTGCGATGACCTCGGGATCGGACTTGTCGCGCATCCATTCGTAGGGGTCGAGGAAGACGTCGTCGTGGTGGACCCGTCTGGAGTCGACCCGCTTGGGCGCCGGAGCGGCGGATTCGGCCCTGCTCATGATGGCGTCCCGATCCAGTCGGCGAATTTCAACCCTGAGATCCGTTCGTAGGCTTCGATATAGCGCTCGCAGGTGGCCTCGACGATATCAGCGGGCAGCGGGGGCGGAGGTTCGCTGCCGTGCCGGTCCCAGCCGGAGTCCGGCCCGGTCAGCCAATTGCGGACGAACTGCTTGTCGAAGCTGGGTTGGACGGCACCCTCGTGATAGCCGTCGGCGGGCCAGTACCGGGACGAGTCGGGGGTGAACACCTCGTCGGCAAGAACCAACCGGCCCGCGCCGTCGACGCCGAATTCGAACTTGGTGTCGGCGATGATGATTCCCTTCGTCAAGGCATGCTCAGCGGCCTGGCTGTAAGTCTGCAGTGTCACGTCGCGCAACTCGGTGGCCCGCACCTCCCCCAGCATGCCGACGACTCGGTCGAAGGTGATGTTCTCGTCATGCGCCCCGATGTCGGCCTTGGTCGCCGGGGTGAACAGCGGTTGGCTGAACTTGCTCGACTCCACCAGTCCCGCCGGCAGGGCGATACCGCACACCGACCCGGTGCGCTGGTAGTCCAGTAGTCCCGAACCGGTCAGGTACCCGCGGGCAACGCACTCCACAGGCACCATGTCCAGGCGGCGCACCACCAGGGCCCTGCCGAGGACTTCAGCAGGAATGCGGGGGTCATCGGGCGGGCCCGCGAGGTGATTGGGGGCTCCGCCCTGGTCTGAGACCAGACCGAAGAAGAACACGCTCATCGCGGTCAGGATGCGGCCCTTGTCGGGTATCGCGGTGTCGAGGATGTAATCGAATGCCGAGATCCGGTCGGTGGCGACGAAGAGTAGGTGGTCGTCGTCGATGCGGTAGAGCTCGCGCACTTTGCCGCTGGCCAGGTGGGGATAGTCGGTCAGGGCGGGACGCACCGCGTCAGCCTATCGGGGGCGAATGCCTGCTTTGTGCTGGGATCAGACCCATGAAGTCGCGTTTCCTGCCCTATGCCACGACACCGGCTCGACTGACCGCTCAGGTGATCAGCGATGCCCTGGTGATTGCGTGGATCACCGTGTGGGTGCTGATCGGTACGGCCGTGCATCACGCGATCGCAGTATTCGCCAAGGTCGGCACCCAGGTGCAGAACAGCGCCAACGGCATGTCGGACAACCTGAACTCGGCCGGGGACAACGCTGACCGCATCCCGCTGGTGGGTGATGCGGTGGCTAAACCCTTGCGCGCCGCCAGTGAGGCGGCCCTGGATCTGGCCGGTGCCGGGCAGAGTCTGAACAGCACCGCTACCTGGCTGGCGGTGCTGTTGGCCATCGCGGTGGCGGCCCCACCCATCCTTGCCGTCGCGATGCCGTGGCTGTTCCTGCGGATCCGGTTCTTCCGCCGCAAGTGGACGGTGATCGCTCTGGCCCAGACCCCGGCCGGTGAGCAGTTGCTGGCGCTTCGCGCGCTGGCGAACCGGCCGCTGCGCCGGTTGACGGAGATCACCCCTGATCCGGTAGGGGCCTGGCGGCATCAGGATCCGGCGGCGGTTCGGGGGCTGGCTGCCCTGGAGTTGCGTTCGGCGGGTGTGGCCCGGGTGACTTCGGTGCGCTAACGAGCGCTCAGCGCACGCGAGTGCACCGAACGGAACCGGCTGGGCCGGTTGTCCGTCAAACATCGATGTGATCGAGGACTACTTGCGTCGCCATGATGGCGTCATCACGCTGGCTCAGGCCAAGCGGGCGGGCATCAGCGAATACGCGGTACGCCGGCAGGTGCGATCAGGTCGTTGGCGCCGCTGCGCCACCGGCGTGTACTTCGTTGATGACCGGCCGTTCACCGCCGCCGCCCGACTCCGGGCAGCGGTGTGGGGCCGCGGTCCCCGGGCAGTCGCCAGTGGACTTGCTGCGGCATGGTGGCTGGGCCTGATGAGTCTTGAGCCCCGGGTGTTCGAGGTCACGGTCCCGCGCACGGCCAGTGGCCGAGGCAGCCCGGGAATCCGGATCCGACGCCGCGATCTGCGCGCCGAAGACATCTTCGAGGACCGCGGCCTGCGGGTGACCGGCCTTGCGTTGACGGTGCTGGAGGCCTCGGTCCGAAGGGGCGGCGGACCGAGGATCATGGACGCCGCCCTGCAACGCCGCGTCCGACTGCTCGATCTGCAGCGAACACATCTTCGCAACACCGGCCGCCACGGTGCTCCGGCAGCACGACGCATGCTGGACGCGGCGGCCGGCGGCGCACGGTCGGAGGCGGAGCGAGTGGTGGTTGCGCTCCTGCGGTGTGCGGGGATCGACGGGTGGCGCGCCAACTACACGATCGGCCCCTACGCCGTCGACTTCGCCTTTCCCTCGCAGCGGGTGGCTATCGAGATCGACGGCTGGGCGTTTCACAGCGACCAGGAGGCATTCCAGAAGGACAGGGTGCGGCAGAATTGGCTTGCTCTGCAGGGCTGGCAGGTGTTGCGGTTCACCTGGCTGGACATCACCCAACATCCTGAGCGCGTTCTCGCAGAGGTCCGCGCCGCGATTTCGGTGCGCTAGCGAGCGCTGGGCGCACGCGAATACACCGAAATCGTCAGAGGATGGCGCCGGGGGTGTACTTCGCGGCGTCGGGGTAGGCGCTGGCCAGATCAGCCACGGCGGCGACCACCCGATCGACCTGCGAACCGGCCGCCCCGGTGAAGGACTGCTTGTCGGCCAGCGCGCCGTCCAGGGCGGCCCGGTCCAGCGGCAGCCGGGGGTCGGCGGCCAATCGGTCGAGCAGGTCGGGTTCGGCGCCGCGTTCCCGCATCGCCAGCGCCACGGCCACCGCGTGCTCCTTGATGACTGCGTGGGCGGCTTCGCGCCCCATCCCGGCCCGCACGGCGGCGATGAGCACCTTGGTGGTCGCCAGGAACGGCAGATAACGGTCAAGCTCGCGCTGGATCACCGCGGGATAGGCGCCGAACTCCTCCAGCACCGTCAGGAATGTCTCGATCTGGCCGTCGATGGCGAAGAAGGCATCCGGCAACGCGACCCGGCGCACCACCGAGCAGAATACGTCGCCCTCATTCCATTGCGCCCCAGCCAATTCCGCCGCCATCGAGGCGTACCCGCGCAGCACCACCTGGAGTCCGTTGACCCGTTCGCAGCTGCGGGTGTTCATTTTGTGCGGCATGGCCGAGGAACCCACCTGCCCCTCGGCGAAGCCCTCGGTGACCAGTTCGTGGCCGGCCATCAATCGGATCGTATGCGCCAGCGACGACGGCCCGGCGCCCAACTGCACCAACGCAGAGAGCACATCGTGGTCCATCGACCGCGGGTACACCTGGCCAACGCTGGCGAGCACCGAGGCGAAGCCGAGGAAGTCCGCCACCCGCCCTTCCAAGCCGGCCAGTCGATCGGCGTCGCCGTCGAAGAGATCAAGCATGTCCTGGGCGGTGCCCATCGGCCCCTTGACACCGCGCAGTGGGTAGCGGTCGATCAACTCCCGGATGCGGGTCAGCGCGATCAGGGTTTCCTGCGCGGCGGAGGCGAACCGCTTACCGAGCGTGGTGGCCTGGGCGGCGACGTTGTGGCTTCGCCCCGTCATCACCAGGTCGCGGTAGGCCGCGGCATGTTCGGCCAACCGGGCGGCGACGGCCACACCGTGGGCGTGCACGAGCAGCAATGATTGGCGGATCTGCAGTTGTTCGA
>NZ_JBILVF010000188.1:0-5860 GCF_044370595.1 Mycobacterium sp. | reverse complement strand
ATCGTGACCGAAGCCGACCGTTTGCTCTGGCATGAGGTGCCTGCGGTGTCGGCCGCCAGGGGTGAGGTGGTGATCGAGGTCCGCGCGGCCGGGGTCAACCGCGCCGACCTGTTGCAGGCCGCCGGCAAGTACCCACCCCCACCGGGGGCCAGTGAGATTCTCGGCCTGGAGGTTTCCGGGGTTGTCGCGGCAGTCGGTCCGGGTGTATCGAATCTCTGCGTCGGGCAGGAGGTTTGCGCTTTACTGGCCGGCGGCGGCTATGCCGAGAGGGTCACGGTTCCTGAGCAGCAGGTGATGCCCGTGCCGCCTGGGGTGGCCGTGGAGGATGCGGCTGGGCTGCCCGAGGCAGCCTGCACGGTGTGGTCCAACCTGATGATGGCGGCACAACTGCGGTCCGGGGAGTTTCTCCTGGTGCACGGCGGTGCCAGTGGGATCGGCACCCACGCCATCCAGATCGCCACGGCGTGGGGGGCCCGCGTCGCGGTCACGGCCGGGTCGCCGGCCAAGTTGCAGTTGTGCCGGGATCTGGGCGCCGAGGTCGCGATCTCTTACCGCGACGAGGACTTCGTCGATCGGGTGCGTGCCGCGACCGACGGCCGCGGCGTCGATGTCATCCTGGACCTGATGGGGGCCTCCTACCTGGATCGCAACCTCGCCACTCTGGCCGTCGATGGGCGCTTGGTCATCATCGGCATGCAAGGCGGGGCGAAGGCCGAACTGAACATCGCGGCCCTGATCGGCAAACGCCTCGCCGTGCTGGGCACCGCACTGCGCGCCCGCCCGGTCGATGGCCCGCACGGCAAGGCCGAAATCGTTGCGGCGGTGGTCGCTTCGGTGTGGCCGATGATCGCCGCCGGCACGGTACGACCGGTGATCGGTTCACGCTTTCCCATCGAACAGGCCGCCGAAGCACACCGCGCGCTCGCGGCCGGGGAAACGTTCGGAAAGGTGCTGCTGACCGTCGGGTCCTAGTCGGGTCCTAGTCGAGTCCTAGCCCAACGACGCCAACGTCCGGACCAGGTGGTCCACCTCGGCCATGGTCGTGTAGTGGGCAAGACCCAACGTCAGTGCGCCACCGACTTCCTCGACGCCGAGTATCTCGAGTACCCGCGACGTGGGGTTGGCGACGGCCAGGATCCCGTTGTCCGCCAGTCGCTGCACCACATGCTCGGCCGGCACCCCGTTCACCGCGATACTCACCATGGGTAGCCGCTCCGGCGGACCGCCGATGACCGTCACCAGTGGCAGCGAAGCGACCGCGCTCAGTAGGTAGTCGAATAGGCCGTCAAGATAGATTTGCGCAGATTGCATTGACTGCGAAAGTCTCTCGCGTCTGCTGCCCTGCGCATCCTCGTCGAGGCCGGCCAGGTAATCCACGCTGGCGACGACACCCGCCAGCAGGCCGTACTGGTGCAGGCCCAACTCCAGGCGGGCCGCGCCGCTGGCATGGGGGTCACCTGACACCGACCCGAAGGTGTCGATCAGACCGGGAGTGCGGAACACCAGCGCCCCGATCGGAGGGCCGCCCCAGGCCGCCGCGTTGACCGCCACCACGTCGGCCTCGACTTCGGCGATGTCCAACAGCCGGTACGGCGCGGCGGTGGAATGGTCGACCACCACTAGACCGCCGTTGTTGTGCACCATCTTCGCGACGGCGCCGACATCGACGACGGTGCCCAGCGTCGAGGACGCAGACGGGATCGCCACGAGGCGGGTGTCCCCGGTCAGCAAGTCATCCCACTGCCACAGCGGAAGCTCACCGGTTTCGATGTCCACCTCGGCCCACTTGACCTTGGCTCCAAACCGGTCGGCGGCCCGCAGCCAGGGCGCAATATTGGCTTCGTCGTCGAGTCGGCTCACCACCAGTTCATTGCCCAGGCCAGCCCGGGTGGATGAGGCGTCGGCCAGTAAGGCCAGCAGCACCGCCCGGTCGGCGCCCAGGACGACACCGGCAGGGTCGGCGTTGAGGAGGTCGGCCACCGCGCGCCGAGCGGCGTCGAGCAGGGTAACGCTGCGCTGGGCGGCCGGGTGGGGGCTCGCGGCGTTGGCCGCCGCGCCGCGGAAGGCGGTCGAGACGGTGCTGGCGACGGTCTCGGGGACCACCATTCCGGCTTGAGCGTCAAACCGCGTCCAGCCGTCGCCGAGGTCGGGGTGCAACCCCCGCACGCGGGCGACGTCGTAACCCACTGCGCCCCCTTCGAACCGTCACTGAGCCGCCTGATCCGGACCAACCACTGCCAGCATGCTGGGGCGATCCGGACCGCGCCACCATACTAGGGCAGTGCACTTCCAGTCAGAGCTCACGTTGCTGGGCGCGCCACCTCCCGTTCAAACAGGGGCGCCACAGCGGTAGCGGTTGCCGGAGTTCATGCGGTCCGCCGGTTGGGCGTCCAGTGAGCAGGCGCGACGGGCTAGTGTCACTACACAAGTTGTCGGCGCCCACATCGACCGGGTCGCCGGGTGCCGCTCAAGGATGGGAACGGGAACGCGCACAGGCATGACAGAGAACATCAGCGACGACGACAACATCGAGATCATCACCGGGCAGTCCGGCGAGGCCCAGGACGGCGATGAGCAGCGCTCGGTCACCGACCTGGTTGAGCAGCCCGCCAAGGTGATGCGGATCGGGACGATGATCAAGCAGTTGCTCGAGGAGGTAAAGGCCGCCCCCTTGGACGACGCCAGCCGCACCCGACTGCGCGAAGTCCACGCCACCAGCATCCGCGAACTCGAGGACGGACTGGCGCCGGAACTGCGGGAGGAACTCCACCGGTTGGCGTTGCCGTTCTCTGAGGATTCGGTGCCTTCGGACGCCGAACTCCGGATCGCCCAGGCGCAACTGGTCGGCTGGCTGGAGGGCCTGTTCCACGGCATCCAAACGGCGCTATTCGCCCAGCAGATGGCGGCTCGGGCGCAGTTGGAGCATATGCGTCAGGGGGCACTGCCGCCCGGCATGGCTCCGCCGGGCAGCAACGCCGGGGGGAACACCGGGCACGGGACCGGGCAGTACCTCTAGGCCCTCGACTTCCTCCATGTCCTGCGATCCCTGCATCGAAACCCGCAACGCCTGGGTCGAGTTCCCGATCTTCGACGCCAAGACCCGTTCGCTGAAGAAGACGTTCCTCGGCAAGGCGGGCGGGGCGATCGGCCGGAACCCCGACAACGTCGTGGTCATCGAGGCGTTGCGCGACATCACCATGACGCTGAAGATCGGCGATCGGGTGGGCCTTGTCGGCCACAACGGCGCCGGGAAGTCGACGCTGTTGCGTCTGTTGTCCGGCATCTACGAACCGACCCGCGGGCGCACCGTCGTCAAGGGCCGTGTCGCACCTGTTTTCGATCTCGGCGTCGGAATGGACCCGGAGATCACCGGCTACGAGAACATCATCATCCGCGGGCTGTTCCTGGGGCAGACCCGCAAGCAGATGCAGGCCAAGGTCGATGAGATAGCCGAATTCACCGAACTCGGCGAGTACCTGTCGATGCCGCTGCGAACCTACTCCACCGGCATGCGGGTGCGACTGGCCATGGGTGTGGTCACCAGCATCGACCCGGAGATCCTGCTGCTCGACGAGGGCATCGGTGCGGTGGACGCCGAATTCCTCAAGAAGGCCCAGACCCGGCTGCAAGCGCTGGTGGAACGGTCCGGAATCCTCGTCTTCGCAAGCCATTCCAACGAATTCCTGGCCCGGCTGTGCAAGACCGCGATGTGGATCGACCACGGCACCGTCCGACTTCAGGGCGGCATCGAGGAGGTGGTGCGAGCCTATGAGGGTGAGGACGCCGCACGGCACGTCCGGGACGTACTGCGCGAGCACGCCGGGGATTGGTCGTCGACGTGACCGCAGCCGCGTCTCCGATGGTGTGCGCAGTCGTCGTTACCCACCGCAGACCCGACGAATTGGCGACCTCCCTGAAGGTGGTGACCGGTCAGAGTCGGATGATCGACCATCTCATCGTCGTCGACAACGACTGTGGGCTCGGTGGCGGGGACGACAGGGTCCGCAACCTCGTCGCCGCACAACCGTTGCCCACCACCTACATTGGATCGCGTCGAAACCTAGGCGGTGCGGGTGGATTCGCGCTCGGCATGCTGCACGCCCTGGCGTTGGGTGCGGACTGGGTGTGGCTGGCCGACGACGACGGCCGGCCGCGCGACGCCGAGGTGCTAGGCACCCTGCTGGCCTGCGCGGACGAACACAATCTGGCCGAGGTGTCGCCCATGGTGTGCGCCCTGGATCGGCCCGAGGAGTTGGCTTTCCCACTGCGCCGGGGGCTGGTGTGGCGCCGCCGGGTCGACGAGTTGCGTACCAAAGACTCCCCCGACAGCGATCTGCTGCCCGGGTATGCCTCGCTGTTCAACGGTGCGTTGTTCCGCGCGGAAACCATTGAGGCGGTTGGCGTGCCGGACATCCGGCTGTTCGTGCGCGGCGATGAATACGACGTACACCGCCGCCTGGTGCGCAGCGGTCTTCCGTTCGGCACCTGCCTGGACACCGTGTACCTGCACCCCTACGGCAGCGACGAGTTCAAGCCGATACTGGGCGGGCGGATGCACACCCAGTACCCCGACGACCCGGTGAAGCGGTTCTTCACCTACCGCAACCGCGGCTATGTGTTGTCCCAGCCCGGGCTTCGGCGATTGCTGCCCCAGGAGTGGGTGCGGTTCGGGTGGTACTTCCTGGTGACCCGGCGCGACCCGGCTGGCCTCCGGGAATGGATCCGGTTGCGCCGCATGGGCCGACGAGAGAGATTCAGCCGACCGTGACCATCATCGAGGCGGCCAACCAGTCCAAGACGTTCGCCCGCGCCTGGGGTGACCTGATCGACGGTTTCTCCAAACGCGAACTGTGGCTGCACCTGGGTTGGCAGGACATCAAGCAGAAGTACCGCCGGTCGGTGCTGGGCCCGTTCTGGATCACCATCGCCACCGGAACCACCGCGCTCGCGATGGGTCTGTTGTACTCCAAGCTGTTCAATCTGGAGATTTCCGAGCACCTGCCATACGTGACGGTCGGTCTGATCATCTGGAACATGATCAACGCCGCGATCCTGGATGGATCGGAGGTGTTCATCGCCAATGAGGGTCTGATCAAACAACTTCCGACGCCTTTGAGCGTGCACGTGTATCGGCTGGTGTGGCGGCAGATGATCCTGTTCGCCCACAACATCGTCATCTTCGTGATCATCGCGATGATCTACCCCAAACCGTGGTCGTGGGCCGACCTCACCGTCCTGCCGGCGCTGGTGCTGATCATGCTCAACTGCGTGTGGGTGGCGTTCTGCTTCGGGATCCTGGCCACCCGCTACCGCGACATCGCCCCACTGCTGACCTCGCTGGTTCAATTGCTGTTCTTCGTGACCCCGATCATCTGGAACGCCGACATGCTGGAACGGCAGGGGGCGGGCAATTGGTGGCGGATCATCGAACTCAACCCGTTGCTGCACTATCTGGACATCCTGCGCGCGCCGTTGCTGGGGGCCCCGCAGGAGCCGCGGCACTGGTTCGTCGTGATCGGCTTGACCATCGTGGGGTGGTGTGCGGCGGCATTGGCGCTGCGGCAGTACCGGGCCCGGGTGCCGTACTGGGTGTAGCCCGTGATTGCGGACCACCCGGAGGGCCCGGAGCATCCACGCATCCACCTTCCACGAGCGCGGGGCGTTCTCCGTCGCGGGGCGTAGATGGCTTCCTCCGTCCGGGGAACCCGGCTCAGGCAAGCGGTCCCGGATTACTGAATCCCGATACCTGTGACAAATATCAGTGTTTTGCTGCGAAGTCTCTCTGAAGGCCTTAATTTCCTTCTCAGCCAAATCGGCACGAACCTTGAGGGGAAGGACAACGATGTCTCACACAGCCCGC
>NZ_JBILVF010000187.1:0-5875 GCF_044370595.1 Mycobacterium sp. | reverse complement strand
TGTGGAATCCCTTCGTCGCCGAACGTCTGTTGCAGGGGCATTGGAGCCTGCTGCTGGCCTATGGGTGCCTGCCCTGGGTCGCCGCGACCGTGTTCGAGTTGCGGACCGCCGGTGGCGGCGTCGGCCGGTGGGCGGGACTGGCGTTCTGGATCGCGCTGGCCGGGTTGACCCCGACCGGGGTGATGCTGGCGACGGTGCTGGCGGTGGTGTGCCTGGCCGCCCCCGGCGGTGGCGTGACGCGTCGCCGCTGCGCCGGCGTTGTTGCGCTCATCGCCGCCTTGACCGCCGCTCCGTGGGTCACCGCCTCACTGCTGGGTAGCGGACTGGCCAGTGCCCGGGCCGACGGCCTGGCGGTGTTCGCGCCACGCGCCGAGCCTCTGCTGGGCACCCTGGGTAGCCTGGCCGGGCTGGGAGGCATATGGAACTCCGAGGCGGTACCGGTAAGCCGGACAACGGGATTCGCACTGATCGGCACGGTGGTATTGCTGACCGTGGTTGCCTGCGGTGCACCGGCGGTGGTACGCCAGCGCAGCAGCCGGGCGCTGCTGGGACTTGCCGCAGCGGCCGTCCTGTTGCCGGCGGCGATGGCTACCGGGCCCGGCCTGAGCGTGCTGAGCGGCGCCGTCGAGGCCATCCCGGGGCTGGCAGTCCTGCGGGACGGGCAGAAGTGGGTGGCGCTGGCCATGCCGGGATACACCCTGGCCGGCGCGGGCGCAGTGCTGGTGCTGCGGCGTTGGGTGCGGCCCACGGCGGCCGCGCTGCTGTGCTGTGTCGCCTTGCTGGCGGTCCTGCCTGATCTGGCCTTCGGGGTCGGTGGGCAGCTTCGGCCGGTGCGCTACCCGCCGGGGTGGCCGGTGATGGCCGACGAGATCAACGCCGATCCGTCGCCGGTGGCGGTACTGCCAACGGCGACGATGCGGCGGTTCGGCTGGTCCGGGCGGGCCCCGGTGCTCGACCCGGCTCCCCGATGGGTGCGCGCCGAGGTCTTGAGCACCGGCGATCTGCTGGTCGCCGGACAGACCGTGCCCGGTGAAGGCGTTCGGGCCCGCGCGGTGCAGCAGTTGCTCGAGTCGGCCGCCGGGCCTCAGGCGCTGGCCCGCGCCGGGGTCGGCTGGCTGCTGGTGGAGCGTGGGACGCCCGGCCCGATGGGTTCGGCCGGTCAGATGCTCGACCGGATGCAACCGGTGTACGCCGACAGCGACATCGCGCTGTACCGGATCGGCGGCACCGGCGAAGCCGCGCCGCGCGCACACCGGGTCGCGGTGATCGGCGCGCACCTGATGTGGGCCGCGACCCTGTTGGCCGGTGCGGCCGGTATGGCCGTGGCCGCGGGGCGACGGGGCGGTCAGTCCGGACGGTGACCGTGGCGGCGCTGGTAGTCCTCGCGGATCTGGGCGTCGCGAAGGCGGGTGCGTGCGTCGACAAGATCGGGGTTCAGGCCGTGCTGTCGAAGCCGATGGGCACGCCACACCTTGTCCAGCGCATGGGCGAAGTACACGAACGGCAGCAGCAGCAGCGAACTCATCGCCAGGTGCATGCCGGTGCTGGCCGGAATCAGCCACAACGGGGAGACGAGGAGGATCGCCGGGATGCTGACCCGGACCAGCGTGCGCAGCCGGGCGCCTTTTCCGGATAGGTCCTCGGCCACCCAATCGTCCATCTCCGGGGGCAGCACCTTGCCGTAGCAGTAGGCGATGTACTGGATCAGGTTCGGCCGGGCACTGCTCATGTTTGGACCACCCCGCTGACACGCCCCCCGGCGTTCACGGTGTCCAGCACCGTCTGCATGGCCGCCGCGCTTTGCGGCCAGGAGAATTCCCGGCTCCGGGCCTCCGCCTTCGCGCCGAGTTCCTCACGCAGCACCCGATCGCACAACAGCCCCTCGAGTCGGTCGACCATTTCATCGCGGTCATCGACAAGCAGTCCGGTCACCCCGTCCACAATGGAGTCCACCAGGCCGCCGGACGATCGGTAGCCGATCGTCGGAACCCCGTGCTGAGCCGCCTCCACCACCGCCAATCCCCAACCCTCTTTGCGGGAGGGCAGCAGTTGCACCCAACAACGTTGCACCACAGCGTGTTTGGTCTGCTCATCGACGTGGCCGTGGAAAGTCACCGCGCCGCCGATGCCGAGGCGTTGCGCATGCTCCACCAACCGGTCGTGCCACCAGCCGCCGCCGACGACATCCAGATGCAGATCGGGCACCCGGGACCGCAGCACCGCGACGGCATCGAGAGCGTCCTCGATCTGTTTGTGCGGAACCAGCCGGGACAGCACCACCACCCGTGGGGTGGCCGACCGCGCACCGCTCAGCGACTCAGGTGGAGCCTGGTCCAAACCGTTGCGGACGATGGCGACCCGCCGGCCGTCGACACCCAGGTCGGCCAGGTCGCGCATCGACGGCAGCGACACGGTGACGTACTGGTTGCGGCGGTGCAGCCACGGCGAGAGGCGGGACTCCACGAACCAGCCGATCCGGCCCAGAGTCGGTCCGGCGACCGGCCACTGCTCGCGATGACAGTGGTGCACGAGCACCACCACGCGCCGGCCGAAGGCCAGTCGCGCCAGGAACGGCAGCCCATTCTGGCTGTCGATGACCACGTCGGGGCGGGTGTGCCGCAGCGGCCCTAGGCCCACCCGGGAGGCCAGCATTGCTAGGCCCGCCCTGATGTAGACGGTGTAGGGGCCGCCGCCGCGACTGATTCGCACACCGTCGAGGGTGTCGGCGATGGTGGCGCCGTCGTAGCGGGCAGTGCGGAGGGTGACCTCGACCCCGTTGCGGGCGAGCAGGGACCCGATCCGCTGAAGGTAAGTCTCACTCCCGCCACCCTGCGGGTGCCCGGTGTCACGCCAGCACAGCAGCAGCACGGAGCGAACGGATTCGGACATCGCCACCAGCCTATCCTTCGTGTCGCGAGGGTCTTTGAGGTCACTAGGGTCGTTGCGGTGCGCGTGACCGATGAATTCTCCCGGCGAGCGACGATGGGCCGCTCCGTGCGACTGCTCGCACAGTTCCGTCACGAGCAGTCCGATCCGGCCCGGTTCTACGGCGCTCTCGCCGAGGACACCGCAGCCATGGTGACCGCCCTGTGGCAGCGAAACGGCGGCCGCAGTACCTCCACAGTCCTCGACGTCGGCGGCGGCCCCGGTTACTTCGCAACCGCTTTCACCGAGGCAGGCTGGCGGTACATCGGCGTGGAACCGGATCCGCGGGAGATGCATGCCGCGGGCCACTCCCATCGCGGCGGACCGGGCACCTTCGTGCGAGCCTCCGGCCTGGCGCTGCCATTCGCCGACGCCAGCGTCGACGTCTGCCTGTCCTCCAACGTCGCCGAGCACGTGGCGCAACCGTGGCGGCTGGGTGCTGAGATGCTCCGGGTGACCCGTCCGGGTGGTATGGCGATCTTGTCGTACACGGTGTGGTTGGGGCCGTTCGGCGGCCACGAAACCGGCCTGTGGCACTACCTCGGTGGTGCCCGCGCGGCCGACCGTTACACCCGGAGACACGGCCATCCACCCAAGAACAACTACGGTTCGTCGTTATTCGACGTCTCCGTCGCCGACGGCCTGGCGTGGGCCCGGTCCACCGGGGCACTGGTGGCTGCATTCCCCCGCTACCACCCGCGATGGGCATGGTGGCTGACCTCGGTACCGGGCCTGCGGGAATTCCTGGTGAGCAATCTGGTGCTGGTGTTGCGGCCTTCTTGAGCACCGAAGTGACACAGGTTCTCGCCAGGGCGATTCGTCGGTACTGTGATCCACATGACACAGGCGGCGTACAAGACCGAATACGACAAGCTCTTCATCGGCGGTAAGTGGGTGGAGCCGTCCACCTCCGACGTCATCGAGGTGCACTCGCCCGCCACCGGCGAGTACGTCGGCAAGGTGCCGATGGCCGCCGCCGCCGATGTCGACGCCGCCTGCGCGGCCGCCCGCAAGGCGTTCGACGAGGGCCCGTGGCCGAGGATGACTCCGCAGGAACGCCAGGCGGTGATCGCCAACGCAGTCAAGGTGATCGAGGACCGCGCCGACGAGTTGAAGTTTCTGCTCAAAGCCGAGACCGGTCAGCCGCAGATGATCATCGACATGATGCAGTACGGCGCCGCGCTGTCGGGTCTGCAGTACTACGCGGCGGCCGCGGAGAAGTTCACCTGGCGCGACATCCGCGACGGCATCTACGGCCAGACCATGGTGCTGCGCGAACCGGTGGGCGTGGTGGGCGCAGTCGCGGCCTGGAACGTGCCGATGTTCCTGGCCTGCAACAAGCTCGGGCCGGCTCTGCTGGCCGGATGCACGGTGGTACTCAAGCCCGCCGCCGAGACTCCCTTGAGCGTCAACGCGCTTGCCGACGCGTTCGCCGAGGCCGGCCTGCCCGAGGGCGTGCTGTCGGTGGTGCCCGGCGGCCCGGAGACCGGACGGGCGCTGACCGCCAACCCCGACATCGACAAGTACACCTTCACCGGCAGTTCCTCGGTGGGCAAGGAGGTCGGTCAGCGCGCCGCGGAGCGCCTCAAGCCCTGCACGCTGGAACTGGGCGGCAAGTCCGCGGCCATCATCCTCGAGGACGCCGACCTGGACTCCACGATGGGAATGCTGTTGTTCTCGGGTCTGATGAACAGCGGTCAGGCCTGCGTGGCGCAGACCCGGATCCTGGCCCCGCGGTCGCGTTACGCGGAGATCGTCGAGAAGATCGGTGCCGCGGTCGCCGCGATGCCGGTCGGGCTCCCGGACTCACCGGGCGCGGTGATCGGCCCGCTGATCAGCGAGAAGCAGCGCGAGCGCGTCGAAGGCTACATCCAGAAGGGCAAGGACGAGGGTGCCCGTCTGGTGACCGGCGGCGGACGCCCCGAAGGACTCGATGACGGCTACTTCGTCCAGCCCACGGTGTTCGCCGACGTCGACAACTCGATGACGATCGCCCGGGAGGAGATCTTCGGGCCGGTGCTGGCGGTGATTCCCTACGAGGACGAGGCCGACGCGATTCGGATCGCCAACGACTCGGACTACGGACTGGCCGGCAGCGTGTGGACGACCGATTACGCCAAGGCGATCGAGATCGCCTCCAAGATCCGCACCGGAACCTACGCGGTGAACATGTACGCCTTCGATCCCGGCGCCCCGTTCGGCGGCTATAAGAATTCCGGGATCGGCCGCGAGAACGGGCCCGAGGGCATCGAGGAGTACGTCGAACTCAAGAGCGTGCTGCTGCCCTTCGGCTACACGCCGACGAGCTAGCGCCCGACGGTCTGGCCCGGCGACCATTCCGAGCTAGAAGACCGCCCGGACGATCATCTCCGCGACGGCCGCGGGCCGCTCGGCGCCGTCGATCTCGATGGTGTGTTTGACCGTCAGGTCGGCGGCATCGCCCTTGGCGGTCGCGTCGGCGAGTTCGGAACGCACCCGGATCCGCGCGCCGACCGGTACCGCGTTGAGAAAGCGGACCTTGTTGAGTCCGTAGTTGATGGCCAACTTGGCGTTCTCCAAGCGAAAGTTGTCCTTGCTCAATGCCGGGATCAACGACAGGGTCAAGAAGCCGTGCGCGATCGGTGCCTTGTAGGGGCTCTCGGCCTTGGCGCGTTCAACGTCGACGTGGATCCACTGATGGTCGCCCGTCACATCGGCGAAGTCGTTGACCCGCTGCTGGTCGATCGTCAGCCAGTCACTGACCCCGAGTTCCTGGCCGACCAGCGCCCGGGCCTCCTCGATGGACGTGATCACCTTCATGGTTCCGCCTTCCGCCAGGGAGTATGGCTTGGATCATAAATGGCATTGTCATCAAGCTGTAACGCGGCGGCTTTGCGGCTGAGATCCACCCGGACTATGTTCGTAAGCATAGTTACGTTCAAGCGGCGTGCACCGGAGAGGAGGCCATCCA
>NZ_JBILVF010000051.1:0-19531 GCF_044370595.1 Mycobacterium sp. | reverse complement strand
GCCTGGGCCGAACTCGACGTCGATCCTGCTGACCTCGTCGTCATCGTCGGCGGTGCCGAACTCGGGCCGTACGGATCCTCGCGCACTCGCTTCGAAATGGAGGTTTCCGGCGAACTGTCGGCGGCAGGTGTGCTGGAACTGGCCTGGACCACCGGCATGGTCATCTGGGAGAACGACCCCAAGCCCGGCTGGTATGACACCGCCACCGGCGACCCGGTGGCTGAGGAAGAGATCGTTGAGCGCTACCACGACGCCGTGGTGCAGCGTTGCGGCATCCGGGAATTCGTCGACGACGGGGCACTGCGTCCCGACCACTCCACGGATCTGCTGGTCAGTGTGTTCCTCGACCGCGACTTCCGGTTCGTGGTCTCCTCCGAAGCCGAAGCGCGGGCGTTCGAAGAGGCCGACCCCGATCACACTGTGGTGCGCCCAGTGCCCGATTCCGGGGACTGGGAGGTGATCCGCAAGGCGGGCACCGAGATTCGGGTTCCGCGCAAGGCCAAGCTGTCCCGTACCGTCGGCGCCCAGATTCCGACCGGATTCGACCCGAAGGTCTGGGGTATCAGCGCTGACATGGTCGCCTCGGTCGACCGGGTGGCGCTGTGGAACATGGTCGCCACCGTCGATGCGTTCCTGTCCTCCGGGTTCACCCCGGCCGAACTGATGCGCTGGGTGCACCCGAGTCTGGTGGCCAGCACCCAGGGCACCGGTATCGGCGGTCTGACGAGTATGCAGACCATGTTCCACGGGAATCTGCTCGGAACCGCCAAGCCGAACGACATTCTGCAGGAGGTGCTGCCGAATGTCGTTGCAGCTCATGTGATGCAGTCCTACGTCGGCGGCTACGGCGCCATGGTCCACCCGGTCGGCGCCTGCGCCACCGCGGCTGTCTCGGTCGAGGAGGGAGTGGACAAAATCCGGCTCGGCAAAGCCGAACTGGTGGTGGCCGGCGGGTTCGACGACATGACCGAAGACGCCATCATCGGCTTCGGTGACATGGCCGCCACCGCCGACACCGAGATGATGCGGGCGCGCGGCATCAGCGATTCGAAGATCTCCCGCGCCAACGACCGTCGCCGCCTCGGCTTCCTCGAGGCGCAAGGCGGCGGCACCATCCTGTTGGCCCGCGGCGACCTGGCCCTGAAGATGGGGCTGCCGGTGCTCGCGGTGGTCGGCTACGCGCAGAGCTTCGCCGACGGTGTGCACACCTCGATCCCAGCTCCCGGACTCGGTGCCCTGGGCGCCGGGCGCGGCGGCCGGGACTCCGCGCTGGCCCGCTCACTGCGCAGACTCGGCGTCGACGCCGACGACATCGCGGTGATCTCCAAACACGACACCTCGACGCTGGCCAACGACCCGAATGAGACCGAACTGCACGAGAGGTTGGCGCAGGCACTGGGCCGCTCGGCGGGCGCCCCGCTGTTCGTGGTGTCCCAGAAGAGCCTCACCGGCCACGCCAAAGGCGGCGCGGCGGTGTTCCAGATGATGGGCCTGTGCCAGGTTCTGCGCGACGGCGTCATCCCGCCCAACCGCAGCCTGGACTGCGTCGACGACGAGCTGGCCGACGCCAACCACTTCGTCTGGCCGCGGCAGACCCTGCACCTGGGCGAACGTTTCCCGGTCAAGGCGGGTCTGCTGACCAGCCTGGGATTCGGCCACGTCTCGGGCCTGATCGCGCTGGTGCATCCGCAGGCCTTCCTGGCGAGCCTGGACGCCGAGCAACGCCAGACCTACCTGCAACGGGCGCACGCCCGGGTGCTGGCGGGTCAGCGGCGGTTGGTCGAGGCCATGACCGGTGGGCGGCCGATGTACGAGCGGCCGGCCGATCGCCGGTTCGACCACGTCTCCCCGGAGAAGCCGCAGGAGGCTGCGATGCTTCTGGACCCGAACGCCAGGCTCGGCGAGGACGGCACGTTCATACGTTAAGGTCGCTCGCGTGGCGATCGTGGGAATAGGCATCGACGTGGTGTTCATCCCCGATTTCGCTGATCAGGTCGACCAACCCGGCACGGTGTTCGCCGAAACCTTCACACCCGGCGAGCGGCGTGACGCCGCCGACAAGAGTTCACTGGCCGCCCGTCATCTGGCTGCCCGGTGGGCTGCCAAGGAGGCCGTGATCAAGGCCTGGTCTGGATCACGGTTCGCCCAGCGGCCGGTGTTGCCCGAGGGACTCCATCGCGATATCGAGGTGATCACCGATATGTGGGGCCGGCCCAAGGTCCGGCTCACCGGCGCCATCGCCGAGCACCTCGCCGACGTCGCCATCCACGTGTCACTGACCCACGAGGGCGACACCGCGGCAGCCGTCGCCATCCTGGAGACGCTGCAGTAGGTCCACCGGCGCCGCCGAGGACTACCGGACGGTCGCTATCGCGAAACCCCGTCCGAAACCTGGCATCCAGGCCCCGTGGAACATCGAACCTGACGGGTAGCTGACCCGCGGCTCGGAATGCAGAAATGAGTGGCCCGGCCGATGACAGATTCGGCCGCCGCCGCTCTCGCGGCACTGGGCGTTCGTCGACGCCGAAGCCGAAGGTGCGGCGGTGATGGTGAGTGCCGCGGCCACGGCGATGACAAGGGGCGCGACATGCATCGCATACTTCCTTTCTCGCGGTATGTCTCTCTTGCTCTGCCGAGGTCCACCGTATTAAGGGGCGAAGCAGAATTCACGAAACAAATACCAATATCAAAGGAAGGCGGCGACGGTTCATGTGAGCTTCCTATGAACCGCGTGACTAATCGGAATCGCGAATCTAAGCTCATGTCATCGGGTTGCGAGCCCGAAACCCTAACAGCAGCAGGCGGTTCCACCGCCCCGGCCAAGGAAGGAAGCGCACAGAGATTCACCCGCCCAGTAGGGCCGCGAGGACGCTTACACACCCATCCCCTGCGCCTCGCGGCCCTACTTTTGTGGGTCGACGTACCAATCGTCCGTCGGGAACACGCGAGTACTCTCAACCCGGTGAGCGATCTGGTCCAACGAGTCCGAGACGTCCTTCCCGATGTCCGCCGCGACCTCGAGTACCTGGTGCGAATTCCCTCGGTGTGGGCGGACCCGGCCCGTCGCGATCAGGTTCACCGAAGCGCCCAAGCAGTGGCCGACCTCCTTGGTCAGGCGGGCTTCGCCCAGGTCGAAATCGTCAGCGAGGGGGGTGCCCCTGCCGTCATCGCCCACCATCCCGCGCCTGCCGGTGCGCCCACGGTACTGCTCTACGCCCACCATGACGTCCAGCCGGAAGGTGACCCGGCGCAGTGGGATTCACCGCCCTTCGAGCCCGCCGAACGGAGCGGTCGGCTGTACGGCCGGGGCACCGCCGACGACAAAGCCGGTATTGCCACCCATCTCGCGGCGTTTCGAGCCCACCACGGCCGGCCGCCCGTCGGGGTGACGGTCTTCGTCGAGGGCGAGGAGGAGTGCGGATCGCCGTCGCTGACCCGATTGCTCGCGGCCCACAAACACAAACTGGCCGCCGACGTCATCGTCATCGCCGACTCGGACAATTGGACCACCGAGATTCCCGCACTGACGGTGTCGTTGCGCGGATTGGCCGATTGCACGGTCGAGGTGGCCACTCTCGACCATGGTCTGCACTCCGGACTGTGGGGCGGGGTGGTGCCCGATGCGCTCACCGTGCTGGTTCGGCTGCTGGCCAGCCTGCACGACGACGACGGCAACGTTGCGGTGGCCGGACTGCATGAGGGCACCGCGGCGCCGGTGGACCGCGACGCCCACTGGGTACGTGCGGAATCCGGCTTGCTCGACGGTGTGGGCGAGATCGGTTCGGGCACCGTCGCTGCGCGGCTGTGGGCCAAACCGGCCGTCACCGTCATCGGGATCGACACCACGCCCGTCGACAAGGCCTCCAACACCCTGATCCCGCGAGCGCGGGCCAAGGTGAGCCTGCGGGTGGCGCCCGGCGGTGACGCAGCCTTGCACCTGAACGCCCTGCGCCGGCACCTCGAGCAACACGCACCGTGGGGCGCCCAGGTCACGGTGACCGCCGGCGACGTCGGACAGCCTTACGCCATCGACGCCACCGGCCCCGTGTACGACGCCGCCCGGGCTGCCTTCCGGCAGGCATGGGGCACCGAGCCGATCGACATGGGAATGGGCGGTTCCATACCGTTCATCGCCGAGTTCGCCGCGGCGTTTCCCGACGCGACGATTCTGGTCACCGGTGTCGAGGATCCGGGCACCCAGGCGCACAGCATCAACGAGAGTCTGGACTTGGGCGTTCTGGAGCGCGCGGCCATCACCGAGGCGCTGCTGCTGGAAAAACTTGCCCTTCAATCGAAGTAGCGTTCGCCGCCGGTCGGGAAGCCGCCGCCATAGGTGGCGATGTGGACATGGGTGTAATGGTTGGCGTCGGGGTTACCCAGGTCATCCATGAACTTCGACCGCCCGCTGTTCGGATAGTACGTCTGCTGCCAGATCACGTGCTCGACGTTGAACCGCTTGGCATTGTCCAACGTGAACCGGGCGATGCGGTCGCCGAGTGCCCGGCCGGCGGGGGTCTGCCAGTGCGGGATGATCACGTCGATGGCTAGACCGTTGGGATGCCACTTCATCGGGTCCTGCCGCCACCCGCCGATATCCCGGATCTCCGGGAAGCGTGCACTGATGGCACGTTTGAGCCGGATCGTTTGAACTTGCAGACCGCGTTCGGAGCCGACGCCGGGCGCCAGGGCCTGCCGGGCCGACCGGACGTTGGCGGCCGGCGAGGCCCCCGGTAGCGCCGCCGTGTGGGCGGCCATCACGATCTGGGGTTCCCACGCCAGCGGGTGCGGCGGACGGACCGGGGCGGCCATGACCGCCACCGCGATGATCGGAGCCAGCACCACGGCTGACGCTGCGCGTCGAAGAAGCGACATCGGCCTCCGATCGTTCACCTGCGCGGTAATCCCGCGACCGTTACTTGACCGTGATGTCGGTGGACGTGGTGCAGGTGTTACATCTGGTGCCGATGCGACCAGTGCGCCATGTCAGGCCAAGGTTGGCGCAAGGTCGCGCCACCGCCGCTGGCGCGTTCGATAGAACCAGCGCGCGTACCGGGCGACGACGGGGGTCAGGATGCCGGCGTCGATGTCAATCCGGTCGCGGTACGTGCATCGGGAGTCGTCGATGGCGGTGACACTGATGTCGTGATTCCACCGGCTGATCGGTCCGCCGCGCTCCTGGCTGCGCAGGGTCATCTCGGAGTCGTCGATGTCCGCGACGTGCAGGCGGTGTCGGGAGAAGGGCAGCAAGCCGAACAGGAAGACCCAACCCTGGACCGTCTCGCCCTCGCGCCAGGTGTCGTGACGATCCTTCAGGACGGGCATGGTGAGAACGCCGCGCGTCACGGTGCGAAATGCGGCGGGGGTTTTGACCGCGGTCCACACGGCTTTGGCCGGGGCGCCGAGCTCGGTGGACATGTCGACGATTGCCATAGGCTTAGAATGCGAGCAATGCTCACTTTCGACAACTCGCGTTTGGAGGTCCGCAGCCGACATGTCCGTTGAGGGGCTAAACCCACGTAAATCGCCCCGACAGCGCCGTTCCCACCAGACCGTCGATCGCATCGTCGAGTCGGCTGCTCGCATTTTCGACGAGGCCGGATACCCCGATACCTCGACCAACGAGATCGCCGCCGAGGCCGGCGTTTCCATCGGCTCGCTCTATCAGTACTTTCCCAACAAAGACGCGATTCTCGTCGAGATCGCCCGCCGACACGTCACCTTGTCACTGGCTGCGCTCGACGAACTGGTGCAGCGGTTCGACGCCCAGAAGCCGCTGGATCAACTGGTCGCGAGCGTGATCACACTGCTCATCGATCAACATGAACACGACCGGCTGCACCTGCTGATCGCCCACCGAGCACCGCGTTCACCCGAACTCGACCAAGAACTTGAACGCGCTCAGCAACACCTCGTGGCTGTCACCGAACGACTGCTGGGGCAACATGGGCCGACCGGCCGCGATCGCCTGCTGGCCGCCCAACTTGTGGTGGCGGTTGTGCACGCGGCGATCCACGACGTGATTCTTCGACACCCGCGCGGACCGCAACGGGACGCCGCCATCGAACTGACCACATCGACGATCACGGCGATCGCGCGGGGTTGAGTCAGGCGGTGCCGGCGATGATCTTCTCAATTGCTGCTGCGGTATTGGCCGCCTTGACGTTGTACTGCGCGACCGCGATCTTGCCCTTCTCGTCGACCAGGAACGTCGACCGGATCACGCCCTGCACAGTCTTGCCGTACATCTTCTTCTCCCCGAACGTGCCCCACGCCGTCAGGACCTTCTTGTCGGGGTCGCCCAGCAGGGGGAAGGTCAGCGCTTCCGCGTCGCGGAACTTGGCCAGTTTTTCCGGCTTGTCCGGGGAGATGCCGACGACATCGATGCCGGCATGGTTCAACTCGGCCAGACTGTCCCGGAAGCTGCACGCCTGTTTGGTGCAGCCGGGCGTGGACGCGGCCGGGTAGAAGTAGACGATCACCTTGCGTCCCTTGAAGTCCGAAAGTTTGACGGTCGTGCCGTCGGCATCGGGCAGGCTGAACGCCGGAGCTGAATCGCCAACCTCGAGTCGCGGTGAATCGCTCACGTATGCATCCTTCCCGGGGAGTGGCCCCTTTCATGTTGTCAGGGCCCGCGCTGATCTAGGGTAGATCGGCAGTGCGTCTGCAGGGCGGAAGCGAGGACTTCAAGTGGCGGAGCGGGACCCCGATGTCATCAAGCAGGAGATTGCCGCGGCGCGCGAACGGCTGGCGTCGACAGTGGACATCTTGGCCGAGCGGGCCAACCCGCAGCGAGTGGCTGACGACGTCAAGGCCAAGGCTTTAGGGTTCGTCAGTCAACCCAAGGTGAAGGCGACGCTGGCTGGACTCGGTGCGCTGACCGTGGTGATCGTCATCCGGGCGATCCGTCGCTGATCTGCGCTTCAGCGGCGGCGCAGCAGGTTGCCCAGCCGAGCACGGGGCGGGTTCGCCTGACGGCCAACCCGGCTGCACGTGCGGATCGAAATCGGCGCGTCACCCCGGTGGTCGGGCGTCGGGCCCTGGGGGCCGTATGTCGCCATCGTTCCTCCGGTGTTTTCTGAGCTAACCTTCTTACTTAATCCTTAAAGGGTATCTGTTGATATATATACATGTCAAGACCGAGAAGCTCGCATCGGTCCTGTCTTGTAGTTATCGCCCACCCTTTGCTGGTTTCTGGCCTGGCGGGGGGTGCCGCGGCTAACCGCCGCGGGTGGCGCCCCTGCTCGGAGGGTTTTGCTAGTTTCGGAATGGTGGGGGACCGCAACACCGAACTGCTGGGTGTCAGCAGCGATGCCCTGCTCGATCCGCTGGTCCTGCTGGAGTTGGTGCGCGATTCGCACGGGCGGGCCGTGGACTTTCGCTACCGCGACCTCAATCAGGCGGCAAGCGACTACCTGGGCAGATCCCGCCGGGACATGCTCGGCCGCGGGGTGCTGGAGACGACGCCGTTCCTTGCCAGGACGGGGTTGTTCGCCGAGTACGTCCGGTGCGTGGACACCGGCGAACCGGTGGCTTTCGACGCATTGCGCGATAACAGCGAGAATCTCGCCGGCACCCGCCGGTATGACCTCAGGGCCGCCCGCGCCACCCCGACCATGATCAGCCTCACCTGGCGCGACGTGACTGATCGGTTTCGGGAGGCGCAACTGCTCGCCGAGGCTCGCGAGTTGCAGCAGAAGGCCGATGCGCGCTACCGCCGGCTGATGGACAGTTCAGGCATCGGGATGGGCCTGCTTTCCCCCGATGGTCACTTCCAGTCCGTCAACAAAGCGATGTGCGATTTCTTCGGCTACGACGCCGACGCGCTGGCCGCCAGATCCTGGCAGGAGTTGACGGCTCCGGACTACCTCAACGCCGACCAGCGCAATATCGACCGGATGCTGGCGGGGCGAATTGAGTCCTACCGGATGCACAAGCAGTACATCCATGCCGACGGCCGTCTGATCTGGGGTGACCTCTCAGTCAGCTGTCTGTGGACGCCCCGCGGGGACGTGGAGAGTTTCATCGTCCAGATCATCGACATCACCGCCGAAGTGGAAGCCCGCGAACGGATTGCCGAGCGCGACGAGCAGAACCGCCAACTCGCGCAGCGTTTGCAAGCGCAAACCGACCGGCTCACCGCGGAATTGCGCAGTGCTGCTGCCTATGTCGCGTCTATCCTGCCGACAGACCTGCACGGCCCGGTGCGGGTGTCTTCCCGCTATCTACCGTCGCAGGAGTTGGCCGGAGACAGTTTCGACTACCGCTGGATTGATGACGATCACCTGATCGTCTACCTGATCGACGTGTCCGGGCACGGAATCGGGCCTGCGCTGTTGTCGGTGTCGGTACACAACATGCTGCGCTCCTGGACGCCGGCGACGCTTCTGGCCCCCGAACGGGTGCTGTCCGAACTGAATCTCCGGTTTCAGATGGACCAGCACGACAACAAGTACCTCACCATGTGGTTCGGGGTTTACGAGTCGTCCTCGCGGACGCTTCGGTACGCCAGCGCGGGCGCCCCGCCGGCCTTCGCGGTCACCGCCGCGACGCGCGGCCCGGCCCCCGAGTTGGCCCCCGAGTTAGCCACCGAGTTGGCCACCGGCGGGCAGCCCCTCGGAATGTTCGACGGCACCGCCTACACCGCACGCGAGTACACCGTGCCGCACGGATGCACCATCCTGGTCTTCAGTGACGGGGCCTACGAGCACTCCCTCGACACCGGCCGCCCCGAGCAGCAGTTGTCCCTGGCGGATTTCAACCATCTGTTCATCGGTCTGGCCGATTCGCCCCTGGACGATCTCGTCGAAAAACTGCGCGGGATGACGCCGTCAGGCGTCTTCGACGATGACTGCTCGCTGGTGAAGTTGGACTTCGACTGAGCGCTTTGTGGGCTGTGCGGTGCGCCGTCAGGGTTTCGAACCCCGGACCCGCTGATTAAGAGTCAGCTGCTCTACCAACTGAGCTAACGGCGCGTGACAGCGACAATAACAGTCCGGCCGTGGTCGGGTGAAATCGGCTGCTACCGGGCCTGACCTGGCAAGTCGCGCGGCGTCATGGGGTCGCCATAGAATATTGGCGGTGGCGCGTGGGCTTCTCCCGCGCCCGGGAATGCGAACGTGGAGCGTGGAATGCACAACGTCGGACCGGGCCTCCGGTCCTGGCTGGTGGCCATACTGTTGATACCGGTCCTGCTGCTGGTCGGCACGGGCTGCGGCCAGCGGGATAGCGGCCCCAAGGTGCTGGCCGACAAGGGCACGCCCTACAGCGATCTCCTGGTTCCCAAACTGACGGCGTCGGTGCAGAACCAGGCTGTCGGCGTGCCGGTCGACCAGCCGGTGACCCTCAGTGTTCAGGGCGGGGTGCTCGGCCCGGTGTCGATGGTCGACGACGAGGGTAAGGAACTGGCCGGCAAACTCGCTCCGGACGGCCTGAGTTGGGAGACCACCGACCGGCTCGGCTACAACAAGAACTACACGCTCACCGCCCAGACGCTGGGTCTGGGCGGCGTGGTGACCGAGTCGCTGAGTTTTCAGTCCCACTCGCCGGCCAACCTCACCATGCCGTATCTGTCGCCCGGTGACGGGGCCTACGTCGGTGTCGGCCAAGCCATCGCGGTGCGCTTTGACGAGAACATCCCGAGCCGGCGAGTTGCCCAGGAGGCCATCACGGTCACCACCAACCCGCCGGTGGAAGGAGCGTTCTACTGGCTGAGCAATCGTGAAGTCCGCTGGCGCCCCGAGAGTTTCTGGCCGCCGGGCACCATCGTGACCGTCAACGTCAAGACCTTCGGTGTCGACCTCGGCGACGGTCTGTACGGCCAGGACGACGCGAGCGCCACCTTCACCATCGGCGACGAGGTGATCGCCACTGCCGACGACGCCACCAAGCAACTAACGGTCCGCCGCAACGGCGCAGTAGTCAAGACCATGCCGATTTCGATGGGCAAGAACAGGACTCCCACTCCCAACGGCACGTACACCATCGGTGACCGCTACCAGCGGCTCATCATGGACTCCTCGACCTACGGGGTTCCGACCAACTCCCCGGAGGGCTATCGCCTGGAGGTGGACTGGGCCACCCAGATGTCCTACAGCGGGATCTATGTGCACTCAGCACCCTGGTCGGTGGGGTCGCAGGGCACCCAGAACGTCAGTCACGGCTGCGTGAACGTCAGCCCGGAGAATGCGCAATGGTTCTTCAACAACACCAAGCGCGGCGACATTGTCAAGGTGCGCGGCACCGTCGGCTCGGTGCTGTCCGGGGTGGAGGGCCTCGGCGACTGGAATATTCCGTGGAGCCAGTGGAAAGCCGGTAACGCCAACGACTAACGCCCGCACCAAGAACGGCCATCCGCCGAAGGTCTGCCAGCGTTGCGGGCGGCCTTTCGAGTGGCGTAAGAAGTGGGAGCGGGATTGGGATCAGGTCAGGTATTGCTCGGAGAGGTGCCGACGGGCGCCGCGCTCAGGGTGACCGTTGCGTCCGGGGCGCGCCCGCATTCAGCAGTGCGGGGCCGGCTCGTTGCGATGGATGCTGCGATCGCGCAGCCAGACCACTAGCCACACCGCGGTGACGATCGTGACGATCAAGAAGCTTGGCGGCGCGTTGAACATGGCCGATGCGGCCAGCCCCAACCAGACGCAGCCCACCGCGAGCCCGGTTGAGATCGCCATCGCCAGCACCGGCCGGGGGGTCAGCGCGATCGCGGTGGCGGCGGGTGTGATCACGAGTGCGAACAGCAGCAGCGTGCCGACCGCCTGGATGGCCATCGTCACAGTCAGCGCGAGTAGCACCATGAACGCCAGCGAGAGTGCGCCGACGGGAATGCCCTTGGCCTGGGCTACTGCGGAATTGATCGAACTGTAGAGCAGTGGCCGGTAGACCACCCCGACGGTGATGGCGACGACCGCCAGCAGCGCGGCGAACACCATCAGCTGCTCGCCGGTGATCGCCAACAGGTTGCCGAAGAGCACATTGGTCATGGTGGATGAACTCTTGGTGGCAAGGGAGTTGAAGAACAACCCGAGGCCGGTGGCGAAAGCCAGCACCGTCCCCGTCACGACGTCGCGCTCGGAGGCGCGCTGGCCGAGCACGCTGATCAGCATCGCACCGGCCACGCAGAACACCCCGAGTCCGAAAACCGGCGACAGGCCGAGCAGTACCGCTCCGGTGGCGCCGGGCAGTCCGATGTGGGCCAGCGCGTGGGCGGCGAAGGCGCTCTGCCGCACCACGACGAAGTAGCCGATCACCCCGGCGGCCAGCGCCACGATTGTTCCGCCGATCATCGCGTTGCGCATGAACGCTGAATCCAGGATCTCCAGCCAGTTCGGTTGGTAGCCGACCGTGGCGAAACCTGTCCTCACAGAACACTTCTCATGTAGAGCTCACCCTGGGGCGTGTGGGCAACCTGGATCGGGGCGCCGTAAAGGTGGGTGAGCAGTTCGTCATCGACGACACTGCCGATGGGGGCGTGGTGAGCGTGTCCATCGAGCAGGTAGATCGCGCTGTTCAGGATCGGCAGCAGCGGGTTGAGGTCATGGGCCACCACGATGATCGTGAGTCCGAGTTCGCGATGCAGCTTGGCCAGCAGCAGCACCGTCTCCCGTTGACTGCCGATATCCAGGGCGGCCAACGGCTCGTCGAGGATGAGCATCCGGGGACCGCCCACCATCGCCTCGGCGATCGCCACCCGCTGGCGCTGCCCACCGGAAAGCGTCGAGAGCCGCCTGTCGGCGAACCCGTCGGCGTCCAGCGCGGCCAGGGTTTGGTAGGCCAACTCGCGCTGCGCTGCTGTCGTGCGGGCGAACCCCCAGCGATGGCCCGTCAGGCCCAGCAGCACCGCGTCGATACCGCGGACCGCCTCCCCGGCGGTGGCCGCGTAGTGCTGCGGAACATAACCGATGAGATCGTTGTCCTCGCCGGGGGAGTTGCCGAAGACGCTCACCTCACCCGAGGCCACCGGAATCAGGCCCAGGATCATCTGCACCAGCGTTGTCTTGCCCGAGCCGTTGGCTCCGATGACGGCTACGACGCTGCCCGCGGGAACGTCGAAGGTGCCCTCCGACCAGATCGCCCGTCCGTCTCGGACCGCGCTGGCGTCGCGAAACGACAGCGCGACCTCCCGGGGTGGCTCAGGCGCTGACACCAAGTGCCTTGGCCAGCGCAGCGAGTTGGCCGTCCTGCCATGCCACGAAGCTGTCCTGGCCCGGCGGCACCGTCTCGGTGACCTCAACCACCGGGACTCCCGCTTGCTCAGCGGACTTGCGCAACTGATCAGACACCGATCCTTCGGTCTGGGTATTGAAGATCAGCACGTCGATCTCGCCGCCGGCCAGGGCCGTCTGGAAGGCCTTGATATCGGCGGGGGAGGGGTCAGATTCGTTCGCAGCCGCCTGCCGGTACCCCTGAGGTGTCTTGTTGGCCAAGCCCAGCGCCTCGGCCTGATAGTCGAACACCGACTCGGTGGCTGCGTAGGACTTACCTGCAGCACCGGCCTTGATCTTGGCGATCAGGTCGTCGTAAGGCTGCAGCGTGGTGGCGAATGCCTTGCGTTGGTCTCCGAAGTAGTCGGCGGCCTGCGGGTTGATCTTGGCCAGCTGGGCCGAGACCGCATCGGCGACTGCCGTGACGGCCTGCGGTTTGTACCAGAGATGCGGGTTGGCTCCATCAGCAGTGGCGGTGACCTTACCGGCGTCGATCACCGGCACTGAACCTGCTGAGGTGGCGGCGAGATCCGCGGCCCAGCGGTCATAGTCGGCGCCGTTGATCACGACCAATTGGGCGCCCTTGAAGGCTGCCGCATCGGCGGGTGAGGGTTCGTAATCGTGGGGGTCCACCGAGGAACTGGCGAGCAGTGTCTTGACGGTCGCGCAGTCGCCGCCGAGTTCGGAGACGATGTCGCCCCACTGGTCCACGCTGACCACCACGTTCACCGCCCCGCCCGGACAGGTGCTCGCCGCAGCGGCTGTCGCAGCATCACTCGCGCCGGAAGTCGTTGGCTCGGTAGCGGTTTTCGTCCCGCTCCCGCAGCCGGCCACCGTGACAGCCATCAGAATCGCCGCCGACGAAACAACCGTCGCGGTCGCGAAAGGGCGGAGAGCGGAGTTCAATTGGGTCGGAGTCACGTACAAATGATAATCATTTTCATTATGCGCCACAAGCCGCGCGGGCTCTTTCAGTTCATGTTCCAGGGTTCGCCGTTGGTGAAGAAGGGGCGAGGCCGGCGTGTCCACCGGCCGCTCTGCAGCCACTTGCAGAGATAGGCCATCTCGGCTCTGCGGCGAATCGGGCCGACTAGATGAGCGGGGCCGACAGCTATCCGGTCGACGGTGCAAGCCTGGACGGCAGCCAGCACGCCGCCGCCGGGTCGCCCGGTGCAGAATGCCGGACCCAGTAGGCACGGCACCGATATCAGGACGCCGTGGTGGCACTCTCGGACCGCGCTGCCCACTGCGTCGAGGACCTCGACGGGCGGCGTCTGACCGGACTCGGTCGGACAGCCCCTGCACACCATGACGGTGAAAGGCTGTTCAGTGGGCATCGAGGCAGCGCTCACCAACTTGCCTTCCGCACTCCCGGCAGTTGACCGTTATGGGCGAGCTGCCGCACCCGCACCCGCGATAGCCCGAACTTGCGCAGATGCCCGCGCGGACGCCCGTCGATGGCGTCGCGGCGGCGCAGTCGGACCGGACTCGCGTCGCGCGGTTGCGCGGCAAGCTCCCGTTGGGCCGTCGTCCTCTGGGCGGGCGGGGTGGACGGGGACCGGATTATCCGTTTCAACTCGACCCGTCGTTCTGCGTACTTGGCGACCACGGCTGCCCGCTGGTTGTTCTTGACGATTTTGGATTGCTTGGCCATCTCAGCGTTCCTCCTTGAAATCCACGTGCTGGCGGATCACGGGGTCGTACTTGCGCAACACCAACCGGTCGGGATCATTGCGGCGGTTCTTCTTGGTGATGTAGGTGAATCCGGTACCAGCAGTGGAGCAAAGCTTGATTACCGGTCGAATCTCGTTGCGCGCCATCAGATGCGCTGCCCTGATCGCCGCAAGCGCGCCACAACGGCCTCGATGCCGTCGCGGTCGATGACCTTGATTCCCTTGGTGCTCACGCGCAGGCGGATTCGGCGGCCCTCCGAGGGGAGGTAGTAGGTCCGGATCTGGATGTTGGGCGACCACCGTCTCTTGGTGCGCCGATGCGAATGCGACACCGAGTTACCGAATCCCGGTGAACGTCCTGTGACTTGGCAACGTGCGGACATCGGGACCTCCATTCTTATTGAAAACCGTTTTCGACAAGCCGACGCCCGGACTGTACCCTCGGCCTGGCATTAATGGAAATCATTTTCAATAAGAATGGGAGGCGGCGTGCGTACTCCGGTTGTGCTGGTCGCAGGTCAGGGTGATACCGAGGCCGTGGCGCGGGTCCTGTTGCAACGGCGGGGAACCTTGGTGGTGACGCACCGTGTCGAAGGCCACGTAGTGGTGCGGGGGCTCACCATGTTGCGCCGCGGAGCGCCCGCCACCGCGGACTACGCCCTTGAGTTATCCCACGGGTGTGTTTCCTGCACGGTCCGAAACGATCTGCTTGTCTTGCTGCGCCGACTGCACCGCCGTCGTGATGTCGACCGGGTGGTCGTCCATCTCGGGGTGTGGCTTGAACCTCAGCCGATCTGTTGGGCAATCGAGCATGTTCGGGTCAGTCTCGGTCCGGGATACGTGGATGGTCCGGCGGCCCGTGACGTGCGGATCGCCGGTGTCGTGTGCAGCCTGGATCCGGGGCGATGGCTTGAGCAGGCCCTCGGAGATGACGGACTGGAGGATGGCCGCACGGTCGCCCAGGTGGTGGTGGGCCAGGCCGAGTTCGCTGATGTTGTGGTCGACCCGTGGGTCGACCACGACTCCGGAGCGGTGCTGACCCGGCTCAACCCACGCGGCGCGTTCGTTCGGGAGGTCGTGCAAGTGGAGCATGCGCTGGCGGCTCTCGGTGGCGGAGCCCGGCTCGGGCGCGGTGACGATCCGTTGGGTCCACTGCTGGTCGGGCAGCCCCCGCTGGAGCCGGACGGACCGGTCGGCATCGTCGAATTCATCTCCAGGCGGCCGTTCCACCCGCATCGGCTGCACGATGCTCTTGACGTCCTCTTGGACGGTGTCGTGCGCGCGCGGGGCCGTATCTGGACTGCGAGCCAGCCGGATCTGGTGATGTGTCTGGAGTCCGCGGGCGGCGGTCTTCGGGTCAGTACCGGGGGGAAATGGCTTGCTGCGATGAGCGAATCGGAAGTCGCCACGTCAAGCACACAACGCCGTGCGCTCGCCAGTCTGCTATGGGATGAGAGGCACGGTGACCGCCACACATCGATCGTCGTTCTGGTCTGTGGAGCTCAACCCGAGCAGATCAAGGAATCGCTGCAGTCTGCACTGTTGAGCGATTCGGAGATGTCAGCCCCCGAGGGCTGGCCGGAGTTCGGCGATCCCTTCGGCGACTGGCATGAGGAGCCTTGCGCCGACTCTGCCACCGAGTCATCCTCGGCGCGGGCCGTCCAGAGCAGCGACGAAGACTGATAGGCGTCGGGACGGCTACTTCTTGCGGCCGGGCTGGGCAACCGGGGCCGGCTGGGCCTTGGTGGCCGGCTCGAACTTGCCGCCCTTCTTCGGGTCGTAGCTTTCTTTCCGGGTCTCCGCCATGGCCTACACCACTTTCGCTGGTTGACTCGTCCCGAACCTAACCTTATTGGAAATCAGTGTCAACAAGGGGTAAGGCGCGTCGGCTTACTGGCACACTGGTGCCCGTGGCAGCACTGAATCCGGAGTTGCAACCGCGGCGGGCCAGGCCGGCACCGGTATGGGTCATCGCGGCGCTGATGGTGGCTTTCGCTCTTTTCGGCAGCACCCTTCGATCCGCCGTGTACGACAGCACTGCGCTGTCGACGGCCGGCACAATCTTCGCGGGAATCTTTGTGCAGGCCTTGCCATTCCTCGCACTCGGCGTGTTGTTGAGCGCACTGCTGGCGACGTTCATCACGCCGGAACGGTTGTCCGGGTGGCTGCCGCGCCGGCCCTCGGTGGCGGTGGTGACGGCGGCGGCCAGTGGTGCCGCCCTGCCGGGGTGTGAATGTGGCTCGGTACCGCTGGCCCGCCGTCTGTTCGGCGAGGGCGCCCTGGGTGCGGCGGCCCTGACATTCATGTTGGCCGCACCGGCCATCAACCCCATCGTCGTGGTCTCCACGGTGGTGGCCTTTCCCGGCATGCCCGAGATGGTGGCGGCCCGAGTCGGCGCATCACTGCTCACCGCGATCATCATGGGGTTGGCGTGGTCCCGCTGGGGACGCAGCGAATGGATCACCAGGCGCCTGCCGTCGATGAGCTCCGCGGACGGGCCGCGTTGGCGGGTGTTCACCGAGACGGCTCGGCACGACTTCCTCGCCGCCGCTTCATATCTGGTGATCGGTGCCACGGCCGCTGCGGCGATGCACGTGCTGGTGCCGCAGTGGGTGTTCGAGCGACTGGCCGGGCAGTTGCTGCTCGGGGTTCTGGTGATGGCGCTTCTTGCGGTGGTGCTGGCGCTGTGCTCGGAGGGCGACGCGTTCGTCGCCGCCAGCCTGACCATGGTCCCGCTGGTGCCACGACTGGTGTTCCTGGTCGTAGGGCCCGCCATCGACATCAAGCTGTTCGCCATGCAGTCGGGGATGTTCGGTCGGGCGTTCGCCGTCCGCTTCGCCCCGGCGACCTTCGTCGTGGCCACCGTGGTCGCCACCGTCGTCGGCGTGCTCACCCTGGGCGGTGCCGGATGACCCGGGAGTCCGAGAACGTCATGCTGCTGATGATCGGCATGGCCACCGCGATGATCACCGTGACGGGCGCGTTCACCCGCTACGTCAAGTCCTCGCTGGAACCGTGGCTGTATCTGACCGCGGCGGTGCTGATCGGCCTTGCGCTGGTAGCGATCATCAGCGACCTCCGGCAACCGGCGGATTCCCCCGACCACCCTCACGAACACGGTCACGACGACGATGGGCATTCTCACGCCAACCGGGCGGTCTGGCTGCTGGTGATCCCGGTGGTGGTGCTGATCTTCGTGACGCCCCCGGCTCTTCGGCCCCAGGCCAGCGTGCCCAGCGTCAGCGCCGTTTCGGCTGATTCAATGCGTCGAGCCTTCCCGCCGTTGCCTCCCGGGCGCGCACCGGAGGTATCGGTGCCTGACTTGATGATCCGCGGGGTCCAGGATTCGGCGGGCACGCTGGACGGCAGGCTGATCACCGTGATCGGCTTCACTCTGCGCGACGGCGACGCCGTGGACCTGGGCAGGTTCTCGGTGCTCTGCTGTGCCGCCGACGCGCGCCTGGCGAAGGTGCGTCTCGGTGGAAGCGGAGCAGCAGAGGCCGCCGCGCTTCCCGAGCACTCCTGGGTGCGGGTTGAGGGCACCGTCCGGCCCGGACTGCCCGGCGAACCAGTCTTGGGAATCCCCATCGTCGAAGTCGACTCCGTCACGCCGATCGACGCTCCGGAAAACGTCTACTCGTAAGTTGCGGATCGCGGTGTGCTCGCATGCCGTGGAACGATCGGATTCCATGCGTGCCTTCGCCTGCCCCGTCTGTCGCGGCTTCGTCCCGTTCGAGGCGCAGCATTGCTCGTCCTGCGCGGTGGCCATCGGGTTGCATCTGCCCAGTCATTCGATGGTGCCCGTCAACGATGGCACCGCCGAGGTGGATGGGCAGGTCTGGCTTCGCTGCACCCAACATGAACCGTTGGGCTGCAACTGGCTGGTGCAGGCAGAGTACGACGCCGGCGCCCGCGGTCGTTGCCTGCCCGACTCGCTGATCCGCCACGAACCGGATCTGGACGACACCATCGCCCGCGAGAAGCTCGTCCCTACCGCGGTGGCCTTGCGCCGACTGGTCTATCAACTCGCCGACATCGGCCTGCCGGTCGACCCGTACTGGCGCCGCGACGGCGGCCTGGCTTTCGATCTGCTCTCCAGCTACAGCACCGGCGCGAAGATCCTCATCGGTCACGCCAACGGGGTGATCACCATAGACCTGGTGGAATCCCTTGATGCATATCGGGAGTCGCTGCGTGTGCGTCTGGGCGAGCCGTACCGGACCATGCTCGGTCACTTCCGCCACGAAGCCGGCCACTACTACCAGAACGTTCTGGTAGAGACCGGTTCCGGAGCGCAGAAGCACTTGGAACGTTGCCGTGAACTCTTCGGCGACGAGCGCGCGAGCTATTCCGAGGCCTTGGACCGGCACTACAAGTTCGGCGCACCAGTGGGATGGCAGGACACCTATATCTCCGAGTACGCCACGATGCATCCCTGGGAGGACTTCGCCGAGTGCTTCGCCCACTACCTGCACATCACCGACACGTTGGACACCACCCGCGAGGCGGGCATGGTCCTGCATGCCGACCGGGTGCGGTTTGCCGGGCCGCGTGATATCGCCCCTCTGGAGTCCTACTGCACGGGCCCGATCGAGCACCTCCTCTTCGACTGGAGATGGATTTCGTTGTTCTTCAACCGGGTGAACATGGCAATGGGCAAGAATCCGCTCTACCCGTTCGACATCAGCAATCCGGTCGCGGACAAACTCGGATTCGTGCACACGGTGGTACGTGAGGCGGCGGGTTGAAGTGAGAGCGAACACCGCAACTGACGACCTGCTTCCCTTCCAGTCGGGGTTCAACAGCCAAACCGGCTACAGCGCAGAGGGCTCCGGGGGTCGTCACACCGGTTCCCGTCACCCTTGACGGCGCCACCCGGACTTTGACGATCCAGATGGAGGCCATCGGCTACACCGTCGCGCCGGGCGATTCTCTTACCCTGCAGATCACCAGTTCGGCAGCCAACCGTGAGAACTTCACCTCACTACGGCGTCGCGACCATCTCCGACATCAGGGTCGAACTGCCGATTCGCGCCGCGACTGACCCGCGTTCGGGCGCCGCTCTTGACCGGGGAGGGCCAGGCTCATGCTCGAAGTGATCGACCGACACCACTGCTCTTCGTCCACGGGGCCTGGCATGGTGCCTGGTGCTGGGACGAGTACTTCCTCGACTTCTTCGCCGGCCGGGGCTATCGAGCACTGGCCGTGAGCCTTCGGGGGCATGGAAACAGCCCGACGCCGGACCACAAGATGCTCGAGCCGCAATGGGATGCCGTCGCCGAACGAGTCCACGGCTGGCTGGAAGCACGGGCCCTTTAAGTCACTGCCCGCCTTCGAAATTCACATCCGGCCGGTCGTTCCATCGCTTGGTGAGCCAGACGTCGCCTTGCTTGACGAACCAGCCCTCGTATTCGGCCGACGATTCCGGCGAGACCGGTTACGGTGAATGGATTCCCACCGCGGGGCGTCCGGACGCCGACTAAGCCGCGTTCTGCGGGCCACCTTCCCAAAGTGTCCTGAAAAACCGACCCCAGGATTAATCTTCGAAACTGCTTAAATCCGGTTAAGCGGACACAATTTGCGTTAATCTAAGCCCCCACTCAGTCAAACCACAGGGAAGGGTCTGCACAGCAATGAACGTCGCAGCTCGCTCGTATC
>NZ_JBILVF010000052.1:0-19531 GCF_044370595.1 Mycobacterium sp. | reverse complement strand
CGGCATCGGTGGTCAAGGCGGTGCTGGCGGCGACGGCTATGACGGGGTGACCGGATCGGGTCTGGTGACTCAGGGCACCGACGGCGGCGCCGGAGGCGCTGGCGGTCAGGGTGGCGATGCGACGACGGGTACCGCGGGAACAGGCGGCGGCGGCGGTCTCGGCGGTGCCGCCGGCACCGGTGGTGACGGTTCGGCCGGAAACGGCGGCGGCACCGGTGGTAACGGTGGCGCCGGCGGCTTCGGTGGCAACGGCGGTAACGCCACCGAGGGTGCTGGCATTGCGGGCGCTGGCGGTGCCGGAGCCAACGGCGGGACCGCGGGCAACGGTGGCACCGGTGCGGAAGGCCAGGCTGGCGGCGATGCCGGTAATGGTGGCTCCGGGGGTGCGGGCGGTGTCGGTGGCAACTCGGTTAACGGCCCCGCCGGTGACGGCGGTGCTGGCGGTGACGGCGCCGCGGGCGGTGTCGGTGGGATCGGCGGTGACGGCGGCCTCGGCGGTGACGGCGGCCTCGGCGGTGACGGCGGCCTCGGCGGTAATGGCGGGACCGCATCCGGCACAGGCACCGACGGTGCAGTCGGCGCTGGCGGCGACGCCGGATTTGGCGGTCACGGTGGCCAAGGTGGTGCGGGCACTGCGGACATCCCCGACGGCGGCCAGGGCGGTGCCGGCGGTGACAGCGGCGCCGAGGCGACCGGTGGTGCTGCCGCAAACGGCGGTGCCGGTGGTGCCGGTGGCGACGGCTGGGACTCTGACGACGCCGCACTCAACGGTGGCGTCGGAGGTGACGGCGGCCTTGGCGGCAACGCTTTGACCACCGGTGACGGCGGTATCGGTGGCGCGGGTGGCGCTGGTGGTGACGGCTACTCCGGTGCTGATGAGACCGGTGAAGCCGGGACCGACGGCGGCGCCGGTGGCGGCGGTGGCGCTGGCGGGTCCGCGGTCGACGGCACGGCCGGTGACGGCGGTGTCGGGGGCGCTGCTGGCGTCGGTGGTGCCGGTGGTTCCGGTGCGGCCGGAGAAGACGGTGGTGCCGGCGGCACGGGTGGCGACGGCGGTGTCGGCGGTATCGGAGGCCTCGCGACCGGTGTCGGCTCCGACGGTGCTGGCGGTGACGGCGGCGACGCGGGTGCTGGCGGTGCCGGCGGTGCCGGCGGTGCCGGCGACAGTGGCATAAACGCCGACGGCGGTGCGGGCGGTGCCGGTGGCGACGCCGGTACCGAAGGCTTGGGCGGCACCGGGGGTGCTGGCGACGGCGCCGATGGCGCTGCGGCCGACGCGGGCGCCGGTGGCGATGGCGGTGCCGGCTGGATTTCCGACGATCCCACCTTTGACGGTGGCGTCGGCGGTGCCGGCGGCACTGGCGGCGATGCACCCACCAGTGGTGCCGGCGGCAAGGGCGGCAACGGCGGTGCCGGTGGTGCGGGCTCGGACGGTGACATCACCGTCGTGGGCCTGGCAGCCGGCAGTCTCGGCGATGCGTCCAACGGTGGCGCCGGCGGCGACGGCGGTACGGGCGGAATTTCCGCGACGGGTGCTGGCGGTGTCGGCGGTGACGCCGGCGCGGGCGGCATCGGCGGCGATGGCGCCGACGGCAACGCGACCACCCCGGACGGTGGTTGGGGCGGTGCCGGTGGCAACGGCGGGATTGAGGGTGCCGGCGGCAGCGGCGCCGCCGACGGCCAGGCGGCTGACGGCGGAGCCGGCGGTGCCGGCGGTGCTGGCTGGAACTCCGACGACCCGCAGGTCGCTGGTGGTAACGGTGGATTTGGCGGTGCTGGCGGCAGCGCCCTCACCAGTGGTGACGGCGGCAAGAGCGGCAACGGCGGCGCCGGCGGTTCGGGTGCGGACGGGGACATCACCGTCATCGGTCAGACGACCGGCAATCTCGGCGATGCCTCCGACGGCGGCTACGGCGGCTGGGGCGGTATCGGCGGCTTCTCGGTTTCGGGAGCCGCGGGTGCCGGTGGGGACGCCGGGGCCGGTGGTGA
Source organism: Mycobacterium sp. (assembly GCF_044370595.1). Classification (GTDB taxonomy): domain Bacteria; phylum Actinomycetota; class Actinomycetes; order Mycobacteriales; family Mycobacteriaceae; genus Mycobacterium. The sequence goes on along the minus strand of NZ_JBILVF010000052.1, from coordinate 17,542 downwards.
CGGCGGCGATGGTGCCGACGGCACCGAGGACACCCCGAATGCCGGCGCTGGCGGCGTCGGTGGTGACTCCGGCCTGGAAGGTATCGGTGGCCCACCCAACGGTTCGGACGGGCAGCCGGCTGACGCCGGTGCCGGCGGCCAGGGCGGTGCCGGTTGGGACTCGACCGATCCCGCGGTCGCGGGTGGTATCGGCGGTGACGGTGGCGACGGCGGCAACGCCTTCAGCTCCGGTGACGCCGGACAAGGCGGTAACGGTGGCGCCGGTGGCGACGGCGCGGGCGGCGACATCACCGCGGTTGGCCAGGCGACCGGCAATCTCGGAGACGGCTCCGACGGCGGTGCCGGTGGCACCGGCGGCAACAGCGGCGTTTCACTGGGCGGAGGACTTGAGCCTTTCGGGGGCAATGCGGGCGCCGGCGGATTGGGCGGTGAGGGTGCCGACGGCACCGCCACCACCCCGGCCGGTGGGGCCGGCGGCGACGGCGGCAACGCCGGAGACGGCGGCCTTAACGCCGACCTCGCCACCTTCAAGTTCCAGTCCGCCGCCGGCGGCAACGCGGGTGCAGGCGGCGAGGGCTGGGACTCGACCACTAGCGGTGCGGCCGGCGGCGCCGGCGGCGCCGGCGGTTCCGGTGGCGCGGGCGGCACGTCGCGCTTGCTCGGCGACGGTGGCGACGGTGGTGTCGGCGGCAACGGCGGTGACGGCTACGACGGCGACACCGCGGAGGACGGCACCACTGGCGGTGCCGGGGGAACCGGGGGCGGCGGCGGCGACTCGCTCGATGCAGGCGGTGCCGGTGCTTCCGGTGGTTCCGGTGGTGCCGGTGGCGACGGCGGCGAGAGCCTTCCCGACGGTATCGGTGGCGCCGCGGGCGACGGCGGCGAAGGCGGCGCGGGCGGAACTGGAGGTGCCACATTCTTCCAGGGCGTCGGCGGTGCCGGCGGTGACGGCGGAACCGGTGGTCTCGGCGGTTCCGGAGGCTCCGGTTCGCCCGACGGCGGCGACGGCGGGGCGGCCGGTGACGGCGGCGACGGTGGTGCCGGTGGCGCCGGTGGTGCCACCGCTGAAGCCACGGCCGGGGCGGGTGGCCTCGGCGGCAACGCGGGCGACGGTGGCACCGGCGGTGTCAGTGTTGCCGGCGGCGGTGCCGGCGGTGCGGGCGGTTCCGGAGGCGTTGGCGGTGCCGGCGGTGACGGCGGAGCGGTGTCGGACGTGCTGGCACTCGGCGGTAACGGAACCGCAGGCGACGGAGCTAACGGCGGCAACGCCGGGGCCGGCGGGATCGGCGGTGACGGTGCCGGCGGCGACGAGATCAACCCCGACGGCGGATCCGGTGGCGCCGGTGGCGACGCCGGTGAGGCCGGGGTCGGCGGCAACGCTGGAGATCCCGGTGTCAATGGCACACCCGGCGTGGACGGCGCTGACGGAACCGCATCCGACGGCGGTCGCGGCGGTGACGGCGGCAGCGGCCTAGATTCGGCCGAAGCCGGCGTGACCGGTGGCGTCGGCGGTGCCGGTGGCACCGGCGGTGCCGGTGGCGCAGAGGGCATCGGCGGTGCGGGCGGCGACGGCGGCAACGGTGGTGCTGGGTGGAGCTCCGACGATCCGGCTGAAGACGGGACCGACGGCGGTTCCGCTGGGCTCGGTGGCGACGGCGGCACTGCGGTCAACGGAACCGGTGGCAACGGTGGCCAGGGCGGCGACGGCGGTGCCGGCGGCGACGGTGCCTCCGGGGTTGTGGCAGGCGAGAGTGGCTCCAACGGCGGCGGCAGCGGCGACGGCGGTAACGGCGGTCAGCGTGGCGAGGCTACTGGTACCGGCACCGCAGGATCCGGTGGCATCGGCGGCAACGCCGGCACCGCCGGGATCGGTGGTGACGGTGTCGACGGTGACGCGAGCACCCCGAACGGTGGCTCTGGTGGTGCCGGTGGTGACGCCGGGAGCGAGGGTGCCGGTGGCAGCGGTGCCGCGGACGGTCAGGCGGCTGACGGTGGTGCCGGCGGCCAGGGCGGTGTCGGTTGGGACTCGATCGATCCCGCGGTCGCAGGTGGCCTCGGCGGTAACGGCGGGGCGGGCGGCAATGCCCTCGGCGCCGGTGACGGCGGCCAAGGCGGCTCCGGTGGATCGGGCGGCGAAGGCTTCAGCGCAGCGCCGGCCTCCGGTGACAACGGCACAGCCGGCGGTGACGGCGGCGTCGGCGGATCCGGCGGTGACGCGGTCGACGGCACCGCTGGTCTCGGCGGCACCGGCGGTGACGGCGGCGGCGGCGGGGTCGGCGGATCGGGCGCCGTAGGCGGCAACGACGGTGGTAACGGTGCGCTCGGCGGGGCTGGCGGTGCCGGCGGCGCCGGCGGCAACATCACCGGCACTGGCGTCAATGGCACCGGTGGCAACGGCGGTGACGCCGGTTCGGGCGGTGACGGCGGCGCTGGCGGTGCCGGAACGGTCTCCAATCCCGACGGTGGCGACGGCGGTGACGGGGCGCTGGCAGGGACCGCTGGAGTCGGCGGTGCAGCCGGCACCGGTGGATCGGGCGGCGGTGTCGGCACCGACGGAGACGACGGGTCCGACGGCGACGGCGGCGACGGCGGTGCGGGCTTCGGCTACGCGGCCGGAACCAACGGTGACGGCGGTGCCGGCGGCGACGGTGGCAACGCCGCCGGCGCAGGAACCGGCGGTGCGGGCGGGGCAGGTGGCTCGGGTAGCACGGTGCTCGCCGGAACCACCGCGAATGGTGGTGCCGGTGGAGCTGGCGGCGCCTCTGACGTCGGCGTAGCCGGGGCGGGCGGGGCCGGTGGTACCGCATCCGCCGAAGGGTCCGACGTGGTAGCCAACGGTGGCCTCGGTGGCGCTGGCGGCAGCGCCGATACCGACAACGGTGGAACTGCCGGTGCCGGTGGTGCCGGCGGCGACGCCGGGGCCCAGGGTTCGCAGTCCATCGCCAACGCCGGCGACGGCGGCGTGGGTGGTGCAGGCACCAGCAACCCGGGCGGCGGGACCGGCGGGGCCGGCGGGGGTGCGGTGTCGGACGGCACCAACTCCCAGGCCCTGGGCGGCGACGGTGGTGACGGCGGACTGGGACAGGGCGCTGGCGGTGCCGCTGGCGGTGCCACCGCCGCCGGTGCGGGATCCATCGCGGTGCCGGGCAGCCCGGGCAACCAGGGTGCGCTCGTCTAAGCGGCTGACGGACTGGGCCCCCTCCCGGTGGGAGGGGGCCCAGTCTGTTCCAGACCGTATCGACCCCCCGCGCAACTGAGTACGGTACGACCATGACCCCGGCCAACGGCGCGGTCGCGCACTGGTACACCCAGCTGCCGACCCCGCGCCCCGGACTTCCCGGCGACCGCGACGCCGACGTCTGCATCGTCGGCGCCGGCTACACCGGACTGTGGACCGCCTACTACCTCAAACAAGCCGACCCCGGCTTGCGAGTCACCCTGCTGGAAGCCCGCTTCGCCGGCTTCGGCGCCTCCGGGCGCAACGGCGGATGGCTGTCCGGTCTGCCGCCCGGACACCGCGGACTGCTGGCCAAGACCCACGGCCGCGGCAATGTGATCGCCTGGCAGCACCTGCTCAACGAGTCCGTCGACGAGGTGATCGGCGTCGCTGCCCGCGAAGGTATCGACGCCGACATCGTCAAGGGCGGCAACCTCGAGGTGGCCCGAAGCCCGGCCCAGGCCAGACGCCTACGCGCACAGGTCGACGACGACCGCCGCTGGGGGGTCGAGGACGTCGACATACTCACCGCCGACGAAGCACGCCAACGCGTCGACGTCGATAACCTCCTCCTCGGCGCATTCAACCCGCACTGCGCCCGCATCCAACCCGCCAAGCTGGCCCGCGGCCTGGCCGACGTCGTCGAACGCCTCGGCGCCACCGTCTACGAACAGACCCCCGTCACCGGCATCGAACCCGGCCGCGCGGTCACCCCGCAGGGAACCCTCCGGGCACCGGTGATCCTGCGCGCCACCGAGGGCTTCACCGCCCGCATGCCGGGACTGCGTCGCCGGTGGCTGCCGATGAACAGCGCAATGATCGCCACCGAACCTCTGCCGCAACAGGTTTGGGATGAGATCGGCTGGCGTCACTGCGAAACCCTGGGCGATCTGGCGCACGGCTTCTTCTACGCCCAGCGCACCGCCGACGGCCGCATTGCCCTGGGCGGTCGCGCGGTGCCCTACCGCTATGCCTCCGGTATCGACCGCGACGGCGCCGTCGGCCAGGACACCATCGACTACCTCACCGGCGTGCTGAACACCGTGCTGCCGCAGACCCGCGACGTGCCCGTCGCGCACGGTTGGTGCGGCGTGCTCGCCGTGCCCCGCGACTGGACCGCCGGTATCCGCCTCGACCCGGCCACCGGTCTGGGCGAGGCCGGCGGTTACGTCGGCCACGGCGTCACCGCCACCAACCTCGCCGGACGCACCCTGGCCGATCTGGTGCGGGGACGCAAAACCGATCTGACCGCCATGCCCTGGGTGAATCACCACTCGAAGACCTGGGAACCCGAACCGCTGCGCTGGCTCGGCGTCCGCGGCCTCTACACCGCCTACAAACTCGCCGACCGCCACGAAGCGCGCGGACGAGCCACCACCTCGCCGATCGCGGCCCTGGCCGACCGAATCACCGGACGCCCGTAGCGATGTCGGTCCGCCGCACCCTGACATTCCCGGGGCCGGCCAACCCCGGCCACACCCTCGCCCCGCACCGGCGTGGCCCGGGCGACCCCTGCCTGCAGATCATCGACGGCGTCATCTGGCGCACCAGCCTGCAGCGCGCCGGCCCGGTGACCGCCCGCATCACCCGCACCGCGCCCGACACGGTGGACTGCCAGGCCTGGGGCGAGGGGGCCGACGAATTCTGCGACAACCTGCCTGCCCTGCTCGGTGCCGACGACGACGCCACCGGGTTCCGTCCCCAACACCGCACCGTCGCCCTGGCCCGCCAACGCGTCCCGCATCTGCGCATCGGCCGCACCGGCCGGGTGCTCGAGGCGCTCATCCCCGCCGTCCTCGAACAGCGGGTCCAGGGCATCGACTCGTTCCGGTCCTGGCGGCTGCTGGTCACCAAATACGGCAGCCCCGCCCCCGGACCCGCCCCGGAACGCATGCGGGTCCCGCCGCCGGCGCAGGTATGGCGAACCATCCCGTCCTGGGAGTTTCACCGCGCCAACGTCGATCCGGGCCGCGCCCGCACCATCATCGGCTGCGCCACCCGCGCGCAGGCCCTGGAACGCATCACCACCGGCGAGCCGCTGACCTCGTTGCCCGGGGTCGGCGTCTGGACCGCCGCCGAAACCGCTCAGCGTGCCCTCGGTGACGCCGACGCACTCTCCGTCGGCGACTACCACCTGTCGACCATGATCGGCTGGACGCTGCTGGGCCGTCCCATCGACGACGACGCCATGGTGGAACTTCTGGAGCCCATGCGCCCACACCGCTACCGGGTGGTCCGACTGCTGGAGGTCAGCCGACTGGCGCTCCTGCCGCGCCGCGGGCCCCGCCTGCCGGTGCAGCGCATCAGCCGATTGTGAGACTTTGCCCGCCGCGGATCAGTCCTCGACGAACGTGCTCTCCAGCGCCGCATCGCGCACGGGCCGGTCGGCCAGTTCCTCTTTGCGGCCGAACAGCAGCGGGTAGAGCACACCCGCCAGTGCCGCCCCGGCCAGCGGAGCCAGCCAGAACAACCACAGCTGTCCGGGGGCACCGGCGGCGTTGAAGAACGCGACACCGGTGGAGCGGGCCGGGTTGACCGAGGTGTTGGAGATCGGGATCGAGATCAGGTGGATCAGCGTCAGGCACAGCCCGATCGACAGCCCGGCGAAACCCTTGGGTGCCCGGTCATCGGTGGAGCCCAGGATCACCATCAGGAAGACGAAGGTGAGCAGCACCTCGGCGATCAGCACCGCACCCATCGAGTACAGGAACGGCGAGTTCTCGCCGTAGCCGTTGGCCGCCATGTTGCCCACCGCGTTCCACTTCGGCCGGCCCTTGGCGATCGTGTACAGCAGCCCACCGGCGACCAAGCCGCCGAGCACCTGCGCCAGCCAGTAGCCCGGCACCGCGGCCCACTCGACCCGCTTGGCGATCGCCGCCCCGAGGGTGACAGCCGGGTTGAAATGGCCGCCGGAGATCACGCCGAAGGCGTACACGCCGGTCAGCACGGTCAGGCCGAACGCCAGGGACACCCCCAGGAAGCCGATCCCGACCGAACCGTCGCCCGCCGGGTTGGCGGCATAGATGGCGGCACCGCAGCCGCCGAACACCAGCCAGAAGGTACCGATGAACTCCGCCGTCAGGCGGTGCGACATCGTAGGGGCAGTCATCCAGACTCCTCACTGCGCTAATCACTGCTCGAACGTCCGCCACGATTGTTTTCGGACGAGTGCTGCAAACCTTCTCACCCAGCGGTACCGGTTCGCATCGGGTTTTGCTGAATCTCCATCTGATCGAGATGTCGGCACTCGGCCGTCGCGCCCCCCAATGATTTAGGACACCCTAAGTTGGCAATTCGTCGCAGCGTGCATATCGTTTTGGTACCTGTCGATGCCAGTGGTCAGCCGACCCCGCATCGGCACTTCAATTCAGGGCCGCCGTTCACCGACGCACGGAGGAACCCCGACGGTGCGCGGCGTGCCCGTCGCAACATGCCGCCGCGGGACATGTGAAGGGTCAGGTGCGTATGCCCACCAGTGTCGGGCTTTACAACCCCAGCTACGAGCACGACGCGTGCGGCGTCGCGATGGTTGTCGACATGCACGGCCGTCGCAGTCGCGCCATCGTCGATCACGCCATCACAGCGCTGCTCAACCTGGAGCACCGCGGCGCCGCCGGGGCTGAGCAGCACAGCGGCGACGGCGCCGGCATCATGATCCAGGTTCCGGACTCATTTCTGCGCGCCGTCTGCGACTTCGATCTGCCCGACGAGGGTTCGTACGCAACCGGTATCGCCTTCCTGCCGCAGTCTGCACGCGACGCCGCCTTGGCCGTGGAGGGCGTGGAGAAGATCGTCGAGGCCGAGGGCCTGACCGTGCTCGGCTGGCGTGAGGTGCCCACCGACGACTCCTCGCTGGGCGCGCTCGCCCGCGACGCCATGCCGACGTTCAAGCAACTCTTCATCGGCTGGGGCGAGGGCAGCGACGGGATGGACCCGAGCATCTCCGGTATGGAACTGGAGCGCCGGGCGTATGTGATCCGCAAGCGCGCCGAGCACGAACTGGGCACCAAGGGCCCCGGGCAGGACGGCCCCGGACGCGAAACCGTCTATTTCCCAAGTCTTTCCGGCAAGACCCTGATCTACAAGGGCATGCTGACCACCCCGCAGCTCAAAGCCTTTTACGTCGACCTGCAGGACGAGCGGATGGAAAGCGCGCTGGGCATCGTGCACTCGCGGTTCTCAACCAACACCTTCCCGTCCTGGCCGCTGGCGCACCCGTTCCGCCGGATCGCCCACAACGGCGAGATCAACACCGTCACCGGCAACGAGAACTGGATGCGCGCGCGTGAGGCGCTGATCTCTCCGGACGCCTTCGGTGGCGACGTGGAGAAGATCTTCCCGGTCTGCACGCCGGGCGCCTCGGACAGTGCCCGCTTCGACGAGGTTCTCGAACTGCTGCACCTCGGTGGCCGCAGCCTGCCGCATGCGGTGCTGATGATGATCCCGGAGGCCTGGGAGCGCAACGAGGACATGGACCCGGCCCGGCGGGCGTTCTACGCCTACCACTCCGCGCTCATGGAGCCGTGGGACGGCCCGGCCTCGGTGTGCTTCTCCGACGGCACCGTTGTCGGCGCGGTCCTGGACCGCAACGGCCTTCGCCCGTCGCGCATCTGGGTCACCGACGACGGTCTGGTGGTGATGGCCTCCGAAGCCGGCGTGCTCGATCTGGACCCCGCCCGGGTGGTCAAGCGGATGCGGCTTCAGCCGGGCCGGATGTTCCTGGTGGACACCGCTCGCGGCCGGATCGTCTCCGACGAGGAGATCAAGGCCGAACTGGCCGCCGAACATCCCTACGCCGAATGGCTGGCCTCCGAGCAGTTCCACCTCGACGACCTGCCGCAGGGCCCCTACATCCGGATGCCGCATCACCGGGTCGTGTTGCGCCAGCAGGCGTTCGGATTCACCTACGAGGAGCTCAACCTCCTGGTGGCGCCGATGGCGCGCACCGGCGCCGAGCCGATCGGCTCGATGGGCACCGACACCCCGATCGCGGTGCTGTCGTCGCGGCCGCGCATGCTCTACGACTACTTCCAGCAGTTGTTCGCCCAGGTGACCAACCCGCCACTGGACGCCATCCGTGAGGAGGTCGTCACCAGCCTGCAGGCCACTCTCGGCCCGGAGGCCGACCTGCTCAACCCGACCCCCGAGTCGTGCCACCAGATCCTGCTGCCGCATCCGATTCTGCGTAATCACGAACTGGCCAAACTGGTCAACCTCGACCCCGACGATGAGGTGAACGGCCACCGGCACGGAATGCGCGCGGCCATCATCAGCTGCCTCTACCCCGTCGCCAAGGGCGGGGCCGGGTTGCGTCGCGCCCTCGACGACATCCGGGCCGAGGCCTCCAAGGCGATCGCCGGCGGTGCGCGGATCCTGATCTTGAGCGACCGCGAGTCGAGCATGACCATGGCGCCGATCCCATCGCTGCTCTCGGTGGCCGCCGTGCACCACCACCTGGTGCGCCAGCGCACCCGCACCCAGGTCGGCTTGGTGGTCGAATCCGGGGACGCCCGCGAGGTGCACCACATGGCGATGCTGATCGGCTTCGGGGCCGGGGCGATCAACCCCTACATGGCCTTCGAGTCGATCAGCGACATGATCGACCGCGGTGTGATCGACGGGATCGACCGCGACAAGGCGCTGAACAACTACATCAAGGCCGCCGGCAAGGGCGTGTTGAAGGTGATGTCGAAGATGGGCATCTCCACGGTGGCCTCCTACACCGGCGCGCAACTGTTCCAGGCGATCGGCATCTCGCAGAAGGTGCTCGACGAATACTTCACCGGCCTGGCCTGCCCGGTCGGCGGGATCGACCTCGACGACATCGCCGCCGACGTCGCCGCCCGTCACCAACTGGCCTACCTGGACCGGCCCGACGAGCGTGCGCACCGTGAACTGGAGGTCGGCGGGGAGTACCAGTGGCGCCGCGAGGGCGAATACCACCTGTTCAACCCGGACACGGTTTTTAAACTCCAACACTCAACTCGTACCGGGCAGTACTCGATATTCAAGGAGTACACCGAGCTCATCGACAACCAGAGTGAGCGCATCGCCTCGTTGCGCGGCCTGCTGAAGTTCAAGGAGGGTGTCCGCCCGCCGGTGCCGATCGAGGAGGTCGAATCGGCCGGCGAGATCGTCAAGCGATTCTCCACCGGCGCGATGAGCTACGGCTCCATCTCCGCTGAGGCCCACGAGACGCTGGCCATCGCGATGAACCGTCTTGGTGGGCGGTCGAATTCGGGCGAGGGTGGTGAAGCCGTCAGCCGCTTCGAGCGCGATCCCAACGGCGACTGGCGCCGCAGTGCCATCAAGCAGGTCGCCTCCGGGCGGTTCGGCGTGACCAGCAACTACCTGACCAACTGCACCGACATCCAGATCAAGATGGCTCAGGGAGCCAAACCCGGTGAGGGCGGCCAGCTTCCGGGCCACAAGGTCTACCCGTGGGTGGCTGAGGTGCGCCACTCCACACCCGGTGTAGGCCTGATCTCACCGCCGCCGCACCACGACATCTACTCGATCGAGGACCTGGCGCAGCTGATCTACGACCTGAAGAACGCCAACCCGTCGGCTCGGATTCACGTGAAACTGGTGAGCGAGAACGGGGTTGGCACCGTCGCGGCGGGGGTGTCCAAGGCGCACGCCGACGTGGTGCTGATCTCCGGGCACGACGGCGGCACCGGCGCGACGCCGCTGACGTCGATGAAGCACGCCGGCGCGCCATGGGAACTCGGCCTGGCCGAGACCCAGCAGACCCTGCTGCTCAACGGACTTCGCGACCGGATCGTCGTGCAGGTCGACGGCCAACTCAAGACCGGCCGCGACGTGGTCATCGCCGCCCTGCTGGGTGCCGAGGAGTTCGGTTTCGCCACCGCGCCTCTGGTGGTGTCGGGCTGCATCATGATGCGGGTCTGCCACCTTGACACCTGTCCGGTCGGGGTGGCCACCCAGAACCCGGTGCTGCGCGAACGCTTCACCGGCCAGCCGGAATTCGTCGAGAATTTCTTCCTGTTCATCGCCGAAGAGGTTCGCGAGTTCATGGCCAAGCTGGGCTTCCGCACCGTCAACGAGATGGTCGGCCAGGTCAGTGCGCTGGACACCAGTCGCGCGGCCGCGCACTGGAAGGCCCACAAGCTGGATCTGGCCCCGGTTCTGCATGAGCCGAACTCGGCGTTCATGAACCAGGATCTGTACTGCAGTTCCCGCCAGGACCACGGACTGGACAAGGCACTCGATCAGCAGTTGATCGCGCAGAGTCGCGAAGCGCTGGATTCGGGTAGGCCGGTCTGCTTCTCGATGAAGATCTCCAACACCAACCGGACCGTGGGCACCATGCTCGGACATGAGGTGACCAAGGCCCACGGCGGGGACGGTCTGCCCGACGGCACCATCGACATCACGTTCGAAGGCTCGGCCGGCAACAGTTTCGGTGCGTTCGTGCCGCGCGGCATCACACTGCGGGTCTACGGCGACGCCAACGACTATGTCGGCAAGGGCCTGTCCGGCGGGCGGATCGTGCTGCGTCCCTCCGACGACGCACCGCAAGGTTATGTGGCCGAGGACAACATCATCGGCGGCAACGTGATCCTCTTCGGTGCCACCAGCGGTGAGGCGTTCATCCGCGGGACGGTGGGGGAGCGGTTCGCGGTGCGCAACTCCGGCGCGCACGCGGTGGTCGAGGGCGTGGGCGACCACGGCTGCGAATACATGACCGGCGGCCGGGTGGTGATCCTGGGGTCGACCGGACGCAACTTCGCCGCCGGCATGTCCGGCGGGATCGCGTTCGTCTACGACCCGCAGGGACAGTTGCCGGCCAACCTCAACAGCGAGATGGTGGACCTCGAGGGTCTCGGCGACGACGACCTCGAGTGGCTGCACGGAATCCTGGTGGCACACCGCGATGCCACTGACTCGGCTGTGGCGCAACGCATTCTGGCCGATTGGCCACGACAGGCAGGGGATTTCGTGAAGGTGATGCCACGCGATTACAAGCGTGTTCTTGAGGCGATCGCCGAGGCGGAGCGAACCGGCGCCGATGTGGACGAGGCGATCATGGGGGCCTCCCGTGGCTGATCCCAGTGGCTTCATGAAGTACCCGCGCCGCGAGACACCCAAGCGGCGGCCCGTTCCACTGCGTCTGCGCGACTGGAACGAGGTCTATGAGGACTTCGACCATGAGGCCTTGCAGCATCAGGCCGCCCGCTGCATGGACTGCGGAATCCCGTTCTGCCACAACGGCTGCCCGCTGGGTAATCTCATCCCGGAGTGGAACGACCTGGTCTACCAGGATCGGTGGAGAGACGCGATCGAGCGGCTGCATGCCACCAACAACTTCCCGGAGTTCACCGGTCGGCTGTGCCCGGCGCCGTGTGAGGCGTCCTGCGTGCTGGGTATCAACGCCGATCCGGTGACCATCAAGCAGGTCGAGGTCGAGATCATCGACAACGCCTGGGACGAGGGCTGGGTGAAGCCGGCCCGGCCGCACCTGGTGACGGGCAAGTCGGTGGCTGTCGTCGGCTCCGGTCCGGCCGGTCTGGCCGCCGCCCAGCAGTTGACCCGCGCCGGCCACGACGTGACGGTATTCGAGCGCGCCGACCGCATCGGCGGGCTGCTGCGCTACGGCATCCCGGAATTCAAGATGGAGAAGCGCCACATCGACCGGCGCCTGGAGCAGATGCGGGCTGAGGGCACCAAGTTCGAGGCCGGTGTCAACGTCGGAGTGGACGTCACCGCCGAGGAACTGCGCGAGCGTTTCGACGCCGTCGTGCTGGCCGGCGGCGCCACCGACTGGCGTGACCTGCCCATCCCGGGCCGGCAGTTCGAGGGCATCTATCAGGCTATGGAATATCTGCCGTGGGCCAACAAGGTGGCCGTCGGCGATCTGGACGACACCCCGATCACCGCTAAGGGTAAGCGCGTGATCATCATCGGCGGCGGCGACACCGGGGCGGACTGCCTGGGCACCGCGCACCGCCAGGGCGCGGCCAGCGTGCACCAGTTCGAGATCATGCCGCGCCCGCCGGAGGAGCGGGCCGACTCCACCCCGTGGCCGACCTACCCGCTTCAGTACCGGGTGTCCTCGGCGCATGAGGAGGGTGGCGAACGGGTGTTCTCGGTGAACACCGAACGTTTCCTGGGCGCCGATGGCAAGGTCACCGGCCTACGCGCGCATGAGGTCGTGATGAAAGACGGCAGGTTCGAGAAGGTCGCGGGCAGCGACTTCGAGCTTGAATCGGACATCGTGTTCCTCGCCATGGGCTTCGTCGGGGCGGAGAAGCCCGGCCTGCTCACCGACCTCGGCGTCGACCTCACCGATCGCGGCAACGTCGCCCGTAATGCGGACTTCGAGACCTCGGTGCCCGGGGTCTTCGTCGCCGGCGATATGGGCCGCGGGCAGTCGTTGATCGTCTGGGCGATCGCCGAGGGACGCGCCGCGGCCGCCGGTGTGGATCGCTATCTGATGGGTCACTCAGCGCTCCCGGCGCCGATTTCGCCGTCCGCCGCACCGCAACGTTAGTAACTTCCGTCACATTAGTAACAGCGTTGTGCGGCGTGTCGACGTCGCTGTCGCGCGTAAAGAGGCTCTAATTGCTCAGGTGGGGAGGGCGCGGTAACGTGCTCCCCGGGTTGCCAATGCTGTCGACCGCAGGAGAGATCCGCGTGTATCACAATAATCCCATCTCGACGCCGCTACTGCGGACCCGTGTCGGCCGGATCGCCTGGTCCCTGCTGGCGCATCCGGTGAAAAGCCGGGAGTTCCCCGCCAGGCATGAACGCCTCGTCACCCCCGACGAATTGATGCGCTACGGGTTCTGAGCCTCATCAATTCTGCGTCCAGATCGCGTTTTCGGTCGAAGTGCCGATCTAGGCGCAGACTCGATGCACTGCCCGCCCCTAACTGCTAGGTCGGCCGCCAGAGCCCCGAGTCCCGGATCGCCTCGGCCAGTGGCTCCATGACCGATGGGTCATAGGGCAGCGGCAGGTACACGATCGCCAGATCCAACCCCTCGGCGCCTAGCGCGATGGCGTCCTCGATGACCCCGCGATAGCCCCGCTCCGGAGCGAGCCGAATGTGCGCGGAGAGCATGATCTCCTTTGGATTGCGGCCGACAGCGGCGCAGTGGGCTTTCAGCACGTCGCGCTTGCGGGCGAATTCCGCCGGCGTACCGCCGACGAAGTTCCAGTGCTGGGCGTACTTCGCGGTGATGCGCAACGTGCGCTTCTCCCCGTTGCCGCCGATGCAGATCGGCGGGTGCGGTTGCTGCGGGCCCTTGGGCGCATTGCGCGCCGCGATGAGCGAGAAGTACTCACCGTCGAAGTCGAAGGTCTCCTGGCTCAGCAGTCCGATGAGCACTTGGCAGGCTTCCTCGAACCGGTCGAATCGCTCTGTTAGCGTGCCCAATTCGATGCCGTAGGCGGCGGATTCTTCTTCGTTCCAGCCCGCGCCGATACCCAGTTCCAAGCGTCCTCCGGAGATGATGTCCAACGCGGCCGCCATATTCGCGAGCACGGCGGGATGCCGGTGATGAATTCCCGTCACCAGCGTGCCCAGCCGCAGCCGGGAGGTGGCCTGGGCCAGCGCGGTCAGCGTGGTCCAACCCTCCAGGCACGGCCCGGTCGGATCGGAGAAGATCGGGTAGAAGTGGTCGAACGTCCAGCCGGACTCGTAGACCTCGATCTCGTCAGCGGCCCGCCAGACCGCCAGCATGTCGGCCCACGGGGTGTTCTGCGTGGCGGTCTTGAAGGCGAATCGCACCCCCGTAAGCCTAGGGGCGAGCTCTAGCGGACTGCCACCATTACCCGCCGCGGCGGGTGGGGCCGGATGCGGCCGGCGCCGGCGCATCGCGATCCGGCAGATGAGCGCGCCCCGACTCGCCGCAGTAGGCGGGTCGTCGGTCCGTAACTGGTAGGCGACGTGATGGCGGCCATGGCGAACAGCAGAGCGATCCCCACATGGGTGAGTTGCCGTTGCTGGATGGAGATGGTGCTGTACGTGGCTGAAGCTTTCCCACCCGGCCTGACCTCACAAACCTCAGACAAGTTATGTGAATCAGCAAATAACTGAGCTTATCCCCGTTGCCCGCCGCGGCCGGCCGTCTCACGGGTCCCGATGGGCGACGGGGGCGAGATCACCGGGCCCTCCGAGCGACCGCGGAGAGGTCTGCGCCGAGGTTGCTCGACACCGAACCGGCACGGGCCCCGCTTCCCGATCTGGGGGTGAATTGACGCAGCTAGAAAGCCATGATCATACTGTTCCGATGCAAGAGCAGCCCGGCGCTTCGGGGCTTAGCGACAGGGAGATCGTGGACGCGGTGCTGCGTGATCTCGCCGAGGCGGCCGATCGGTGGGAAGCGCTCGTCGCCGAGGCGGAAACGGTCACCTACAGCGTCGATATGGGCGATATTCGGGCCGTCGCGGACTCCGATGGCAAACTTGTCGACCTCGTTCTGCACCCCGCGGTGACAACCCACTACACGCATGTGGAGTTGGCGGAGCGGATGAATACCGCCTTCGCTGCGCTTAGGGCTGAGGTCGAGGAGGACTATCAGGCCCGGTACGGGGGCGAGCTCGGATGAACCGGGGACGACGCCCATGCCACTGAACCTCTCCAACAGGGACCAGACCTCTGGTCATGTCTTCTACAACCGCAGACTGCGCGCGGCGATTACCCGTTTCTCAGTACGGATGCGCCATGAGTTTTACTCGCTCGTGGAACGCCACCACGACGGCCGGCCCGACATGATCGGAATGGAAGCGGTCAACCAGCTCCTGGTCGCCCTTGAGTTGCACCGCTTCGACTTCTGCTTCATCGGTGCCGGTTATGAACGGGAAGTCGACGACTTCTTGAAGGTAAACCCCGGTCTGGCAGGACGTTTCAATCGCAAACTTCGGTTCGAGTCCTATAGCCCTGAAGATCTGGTCGAGATCGCGGTCCGTTACGGGGGTCCGCGCGCCACGGTGCTGGACACCCAGGCCCGGGAGGCACTCAACGTCGCCTGCCGACAGCTACGCGGCTATATCGCCCCCGACGGAGTGCACGGCATCGACCTCATGCAGAACGGCCGGTTCGCCCGCAACATCGTGGAACGTGCTGAAAGGCTCCGGGATTCACGGGTCGCAGCGCAAAACCGCACCGACAGCGAGTCGGTCACCGTCGCCGACCTGAAGACCCTGCGAACCCAGGACATCATTGCCGCAGTGGCCGATGCCTGCGCGGAGAAGCACGTCCCAATCATACTGTGAAGCGAGCACACGAATGTGCCTCCTGTGCAGCGATTTAGCGGAATACAGCGGCATAGCCCGCACGCTCGGTGCTACCCGCCGGCCTGGACCCGGCTGAACCTCTCCAATTGGGTGGGCGGCCCATCCACCGGTGGCGGCGGAAGCACCAGCGACACGCCGTCGATGACGCGCACCACATTGCGCGTCGCCCGGTCGAAGTTCAAAGTTCCGTGCTGGAAGTTCTGCACGATCCATTCCGGTTCGGCGATCTCGCCGCTGGTCGGCAGGCCCAGGGCACCGCGCTCGTAGCCCAGCGAGGCCCAGGCGGTGTAGATGGCACCGGTCAGCGGTTGAGCACCGGTTTCCGGCGACCAGTACATCGCGCCGCGCTCGAAGGTCGCGTACCGGGCGGTGCCGTCGGCAGCAGCCTCCAGCGAGGTGGGCTTGCCCAGCGCATTCTTCTCGCCGCCGTCGGCTTCCCAGCGCGCTAGGATCGCCCCACCCTGCAGCGACTCGGTGACGTCGGGTGGACCGTTGAAAGCTGCTGCCAGCCTGCGGATTTCATCGAGGAGGCCGTAGGCGGCGTCACCCGGACACTCGGTGTTGCCCACGTCGCGGTGGGCGAAGATATCCGGCAGTGTGACCACCTGCCCGCCGGGGACCACGGTGTGGGCCCCGCCGGCGGACATCAGTTTGACGTTGCCCTTCGGGTCCACTTTGTCCAGGCTCAACCGCCAGCCGATCAGTCGGCCTGCTGTCTTGACCATGATGTCCGACGGCGCTTCGTCTTCGAAGTCGCCGATCAGCGACACCCCCCATACGTCCTGGTTGAAGCCGCCGGTGTGAGAACCCATGACGTCCTTGGTGATTCCGCCGGCGCGGCCTTCGAAGACCTGTCCGTACTTGTCCACCAGGGCGTTGTAGGCGATGTCGCACCACCCCAGGGTCATGGTGTGGTAGGCGTAGATCGACCGCATGATGGCTGCGGAGTCCTCGGGGGCGTAGTTGTTCCCGGTGGCCGTGTGGTGCACCACGGCCGCTCGCAATCCGGGTCCGTACAGCGGTCCGCCGCAGCGCATTCCGGACCCTGCCCCCCAGTCGGCCCGGCTGATGATGTTCGGCGGCTGCCCCGGGCCCAGGGTTGCGGTGGGAGGCGTCCATTGCCGTTCGACGGGAGCCTTCGGCGGGGAGATCAGCACCGCCGACAAGTTCTGCGCCAGGGAGTGCTCGGCATTGGCCGGCACGTAGCCCAGGTCCCGGCCGGCGTCCAGGCCACTGTCCGGTGGCGCGGTGGTGACCGCTGCATTCTCCGGACGGGTGACCGCAATCTGCACGGCCGTCGTCTCTCCGACGTAGATCGGGTCATGGCCGCGCACTCCGCCGCCGTGTTGATCGGCGACGTGCATGGCGTGGCTGTCGTACCAGGGTCCCCACGATCGGTCGCGTTGCTTGGCCCGCACCCGTGCGGTGGTTCCGGTCAGGTCCGACCCGGTCAGCGCGACCATTGAAAATGGTGTGTCCTGACTGATCTCGCGGATCGTCTCGCCGCCGCCGACGCCGGTCAGGGGCTGATGTACCAGAACGGTGTCCTCGGCGCGGACGGGGTCGCGGCCGAAATCCGGCACTCCGTTGATCGCCAGCGGAGCGACGATCACTGTCGCCGCGATTGCGGTGTACAGAATCGTCGGCGCTGGGCGGGACGGCACAGCGGTGATGTTACGTATGTGCTGTCTGGTGCCAGCGTTACGACACGGACAATTGGCAACTATTGAGCCGGCTGTGACTTATGAGCATGCAACGGCACCGCAGGTGCCTCACCTGCGGTGCCGTTTGGGTGCAAGTCCTCCCGAGTCGTCTCAGCCGATCGGCGGGATGGCCCCGGCTGCTTCGACCGCAGGTGCAGCGGCCGCGGGCGCAGCAGCGGCGGCCGGTCCTGCGTTCTGGATGGCCTGTTGCAGGCCCGGCACAACGACGCCCTTGAGTAAGTCGATGGCCTGGCCGACGCCGAGCTGATTGGCCGCGCTGCTCAGGTCGCCGATGATGCCTCCCGAGGCCGGCGCGGGCGCAACGGGCAGTCCGATCGCCGGATCACCCAGGATGGGGTAC
>NZ_JBILVF010000186.1:0-5895 GCF_044370595.1 Mycobacterium sp. | reverse complement strand
CCGGTGATCGCCAATGTGATTCTCAGCGTGCCGAATTCAACCAGCGGCGCGGTGACGGGAACCGTCACCGCCTCGGATCCGGACGCCGACAGAATCACCTACCGAGCGACAACGTCGGCCAAGGGCACGGTGTCGATCACCACCGCCGGGGTGTTCACCTACACCCCTACCCCGACCGCCCGGCATGCCGCCGCCAGACCCGGTGCCACCGCCGCCGTAACCACCGACACCGTCACCGTCACCGTCACCGACGCCAAGGGGGCGGCAACCAGTCGCGCGGTAACCGTCCCGATCGTGCCGAAGAACAGCGCCCCGACCGCGACCAAGACCGTGGGTGCCCCCAACACCACCACCGGCGTTGTCACCGGCAAGATCACCGGCGCCGACGCAGACAAGGACCCGCTGACCTACACCGCCACCGCACCGGCCAAGGGCACGCTCAGCCTGACCGCCGGCACCGGGGCGTTCACCTACACCCCGACGCCCACCGCCCGGCACGCCGCGGCGCGGATCGGCGCCGCCGGGGGGAAGTCCGACAGCTTCACGGTGACCGTTGCCGACGGCTACGGCGGATCGCTGGCGGTACCGGTCACCGTCGCGGTCAGCCCGGCCAACAGCGCGCCCACCGCCACCGCCACCATCGCCAAACCCGACCCGGTCAGCGGAGTCGCCAAAGGCTCCGTCAGCGCCGCCGACGCCGACAAGGACGCGTTGAGCTATCGCGCCTCCGCGCCGGCTAACGGGGCGGTCAGCGTCAATGCCGACGGTAGCTTCGCCTACACCCCGACCGCCGCGGCGCGCACCGCCGCCCGGACGTCGACCACGGTCAAGACCGACACCTTCACCATCACCGTCACCGACGGCTATGGCGGCAGCAGAGCCGTCGGCGTCACCGCAACCATCGCCCCGGCCAACTCCGCCCCGCTCGCCGGAAGCCTCACTGCGACGGTCAATCCGACCACCGGTGTGGTGAGCGGCACCGTCAACGCCGTTGACCCGGACACCGACCCGCTGACCTACACCGCCGCCACCGTCTCCACGCTCAAAGGGACCGCAACCGTCACCGCTGCAGGCGCTTTTACCTACACCCCGACAGCCACCGCGCGCCATACCGCAGCCCGGGTCACCGCCACTCCCGCCGACAAGACCGACACTTTCGCGGTGAAAGTCACCGACAAGTACGGGGCTGCCACCACCGTCGCGGTCGCGGTACCGGTCGCTCCGGCCAACGCCGCCCCCGTCGCCGGTGTGACCACCGTCGGCGCGGCCGACCCGATCACCCGGGTGGTCACCGGGACCGTGCGCGCCACCGACAAAGACAACGACGTCCTGACCTACACCGCCCCGGGCGGTGCTCCCAACGGCAGCGTCGCCGTCAACGCCTCATCAGGGTCGTTCACCTACACGCCCAACGTGACCACCACCGCATCCGGCGACGCCTTCACCGTCACCGTCTCAGACGGGCACGGCGGTGCCGTGGCGGTACCGGTGACGGTGACTTTCGGCGGTGTCGCACAGCCGGGGCTGTCGACGTTCTGCGGGTGCACCCTGATGCCGGCCGACTCGGTCTTCCACGCCGACGTGACTTCTCTTGCGGTGCTTGCCAAGTCCGCCACCTGGACAACCCTGTTGGGCGGCAACCTGTTCGCCGCCTGGGGCGGAGATCCGTGGATGGGCAACACCGCCGGGATGCCGGTCAACACCGTCAGCGCCACCCGGGCCGGGGAAAAGGTGGTCTTCAACCGGGGCTACTCGACCAGCGGACCCAGCATCGACGACAGCCTCTACGCGATCCCGGACTATCCCTTGGTAGAGGGGATGCCGTCGGCCCCGGCGTGGGACCGTCACCTGCTGGTGTTCCAGGAAGGCACCTGCATCTCCCAGGAGCTCTACAACGTCGCCAACGGGGTGGAGCTACCGGCTGCCAATCTTGGCGATGCCCTGGCCAATTCGATCTATGCCAACACCTACGGCTCGGCCTGGATCGCCGAGGCCGGTGTGCGCATTGACATGAACTCGGCGCTGTACCCGGCGGCCGGCTGGGCCAACGCCTCGCGGCTGCCCTACCTGCCGCTGATCCTGCGCCCCGACGACCTGGCCCGCGGCTCGATCGACCACATGCTGGGGATCACCATCGCCAAGGACCGCGGGACCGGACACACCTGGCCGGCCCGTGCCGGTGACGGCACCGGCACCAACCCCGACGGGGTGCCGATGGGCACGGTGTTCCGATTGCGGGCCGATTTCGACATCTCCACATACGCTCCGTCCACCCAGGTGGTTCTGCGGGCGCTGCAGAAGCACGGCGCGGTCGTGTACGACTCGAACAGCCCCGGACAAAACGGCGCAACCCTGCTGGCGATGAGCAACGGCTGGACCGGAACCGGCTACCAGAGGGCCCAGCAACAGCTGCGCACCGTCCCGCTGAGCGCCTTCGAGGCCGTCGACGTACTCAGCCTGGCCGCCGACCCGGCCGCCGGATGGGCGATCCACTCCACCGCCAGACAGGCCTGAGCGTGAGCGTTTGCTGAATGACACCCGAAACCGTTGCTGCAGAACAGCACTCACCAGTCGTCTACCACAACGGCACCATTCTCACGATGGAGGGCGATGCGCCCGCCTCTGTTGACGCAGTCGCCGTCAAAGACGGACTCATCGCCCGCGTCGGCACCAAGGACCAAGCGCTCGCGGCAGTCCCCGGCGCGCGGCAGATCGACCTCGAGGGCCGCACGATGCTGCCCGGATTCATCGACACCTGGGGTCATTTCACCCTTTTCGCCCAGCAGACGCTGGGGGTCAACCTCGCCTACTTCAGCGATGCGCCTCCGCGCAACAAGGCCGACGTCCTCGCCGCGCTGAAGAAGGCGACGCCGTTCAACGGCTGGATCATCGGCTACGGCTACTACGCCGGGTTGCTGTCCGACGGGCCGCTGACACTGGAAGACCTCGACACGGCCCTACCGGAGAGCCCGGTGCTGATCTGCACCCTGTCCACCCTGACCGGACAACTCAACAGCGCCGGTATCGCCAAACTCGGCCTCACACCGCAGACGACGCCCGCTCAGCCCGGCGAGATCGTCAAGGATCCCAAGACCGGCACGCTCACCGGCGAACTGCTGTTCGCGCCGTTCCTGGCTGCCCGGGCCGCCGCCGTCGGCGCTTACTCGCAACAGCAGGCTTTGCAGACCTTCAGGACGGCGCAGGCGCTGCTGGCCCGGCAGGGCTACACGACGGTCCAGAGCTACCAACTCCTGCCCGAGGAGATCGCCAACCTGCGGGCTGCGTTCGACCAGGGTGTCATTTCGCTGGATGTCATCGGTATGCCGTCGATCTCCGATGCCGTGTCGGCGAAGATCGTCGAGGACGCCGACTGGACCTGGGGCGCCTACAGCCACGGCGATCGCGGCCTGAAGATCCCCGGCTACCAGGTGGCCACCGATGCGGCTCCCCAACTGCGACTCGCGGCGTTCACCGCGCCCTATTCCGACACCACCGGGTTCCCGGATGGCTGGAAGGGACTGCTGCTCGGCGCAGAGATGGTCGAACGGTGGGTCACCTACGCCTACGAACATGACATCCAACTGTTCGCCTACAGCAACGGTGACGCCGGGATCGACCTGAGCCTGGCCGCCATCGCCAAGGCGATCGCGGCGACGGGTTCGTCAGGGGACCGCCGCACGAGCGTTGCGCACTCCTACTTCGTGCGGCCCGATCAGCTTGCGGCCTACCGCAAGTACGACCTCGGGGCGTCGATGATGCCGCCGCACCTGATGCTCTACGGCGATGCGCAGATGACCCTGCTCGGAGCACAGCGGGCGACGCTGGAGTCGCCACTGGCATCGGCGTTCGCGTCGGGGATCAACACCACGCTGCACTGCGACTGCCCCTCGGCCTCGCCGAACATGATGGAAGCCATCGGCACTGCGGTGACTCGCGCCACCTTCAGCGGCCGGGTCCTGGGCCCGGAGGAACGGGTGAGCCCCTACACCGCGCTGCTGGGGGCCACCCGAAACGCGGCCTACTCCTATCGTGAGGAGGCCGTCAAGGGGACGATCACCGCCGGAAAGATCGCGGACCTCGTTGTGCTGGAGGCCAATCCGCTCACCGTCGCGCCCGAGGAGATCAAGGACATCGCCGTGGCCGAGACGATCAAACGCGGGGCCACCCTCTACCGGCGTCAGAGCACGGCCTGACTCAACTCACCCGACGGATCTGGGTCACCCACTGCGGTTGGACCACGCTCCACATCCCGGTCCGGGGGCCCTCGGTCTCGATGCGTAGGCCGACCTCTTCCGGCCGGTCGCGCAGGGTCTTGGCGGCGCTCTCGAACTTCTGCGTGCCGGTATGGCCGGTCAGCACGCTGATGTTCGCCAATGCCAGCAGATCGGCCAGGGTGTGACCGTACATCCGGCTTTCCTGCCGAACCGCCTCGACCTCGACCGCGATGTCCGCCGCCCGGACTGCCTCGGCGAGTCCGCCACCGCCCTCGGACGCCGGGGCAAAGAGGCGCCGTCGCTCCTCGACAGCGGCCGAATAGCGGTCGTCGTCGCCGGTGTGTCCGCCGGAGTCGATGAACGAGCGCAGCACCGCTCCGCTGTAGGCGGTCGCCTCGTCGGTGACGACGTTGAAGTACGCACCACCCGGCTTCAGGAACCGCAGTATGGCCACCAGACTGCGCGCCACGTCGGTGGCGTAATAGATCATGTGCAGACCCAACGCCAAGTCGATGCTGCCCTCCTCCGGCAAAACCCCAGCGCTGCCGGTGGCCTCACCATCGAGTGCCTCAAGGCCGATAGGCACGGCGACGCCGACGCGAAGGTGGGGTTGACGCTCCAGGAAGGCTTGGTAGGCAGCCAGATACGTGGGATTGGGCTCCGCGATCGAGACCGTTGTTCCGGCCGGCACTGCGTCGGCGACGTTGGCGAAGGTCTGACCGTCCCCGGCGCCGATATCGAAGATCCGGCCACCGGCGGGCACGTGCTCGGTCAAGGATCGTCGCAACAGCGGGACGAACAAGTCCCGCTGGTCGGTTCCCAACATCAGCACGCGGCCCAGCGGATCCGGTTTGAGCACCCGGGCGAACGCGTTGTGGTAGCACCGGTGCGCATCGAGTCCCTCGAACTCGTTGCAGACGATCTGCACAGCGTCGTCCAACTGGGGCGAAAGATCCCGCGCCATGGCCTGGTTGATCTGAATCGGCATCGTTTGTGCTCCCGAACCGGGTTCTCGTCACAACATCCGTTTGGGGCGCGTCATGGCCTTGGACCGGCGTATCGACACCCTCGACCAAACGTACTGCTGCAGGGCCAACGCCGCCCAACCGGCCAGTGCCATCCCGGCGATGTTCACCAGCAGTTGCAGCGCGCTTGACCAGATCTCGTAGCCCGCCCCGAAGGCGATGCCCAGTGCGATGTTGCCGGCGGCGGGCACCGTCGTCACCGAGATGAAGACGCCCGCCAGACCTCCGGATCGCGACGAGGTGAGCGACAGAACGCCGGCTGTGCCCGCGATGACCGCGACGATGAACGACCACTTGTCAGGGCTGTAGATGAACTCCGTCGCCGGCCGCGGGCCGGTCACGTCGTCGAGGGTGATCCAGCCCAGCGCCCGCCCGAGTAGGGCGAAGACCGTTGTGACAACGATGGCGGCGACGAATCCGAGGATCAGAGTCCGGACCGCGTGCCCGAGCAGGGCGTATCGCCGGCGGACAAGGGCGACGCCGAGTGCGGCCACGGCACCGAATTCCGGACCCAGAACCATCGCGCCGATGACCAAAATCTGTGAGTCCAATACGATGGCGATCGCGGCGATCACCGTCGCCAGTGACATGAAACACAGGTAAGTCCAATTCAGTTCGGACTCCTCATACGAGCGCTGGGCGACGTCGGCCCAGAC
>NZ_JBILVF010000185.1:0-5965 GCF_044370595.1 Mycobacterium sp. | reverse complement strand
CAGGCTGCCGCAGATTCCGCGGTACCGGCAAAAAGTGCGGGAGGTGACGCCGGGTATCGCGCGGCCGGTCTGGATCGACGACCCGGACTTCGATATCACCTACCACGTCCGTCGCTCCGCGCTGCCCTCGCCGGGCAGCGACGCCCAGTTGCACGAACTGGTCTCCCGGCTGGCCGGCCGGCCGCTGGACCGCACCAGGCCGCTGTGGGAGATGTACCTGATCGAGGGTTTGCAGCGAAACCGCCTGGCGATCTTCATCAAATCCCATCAAGCGTTGGTCAACGGGATGACGGCCTGCGAGATCGGGCACGTCATCGCCGACCGCGCCCGCCACCCCGCCGGTCTCGGCGAGGACATTTGGCTGCCCGCCCGTGAACCGTCCAACACCCGGCTGATCGTCGACGCGGTCACCGACTGGCTGGCCCGGCCGGGTCAGGAACTCGGCGCGTTGCGCTCGACGGTGGCCGATGTGGTGACCGACGCCGGGGAACGGGCCCAGTTGGGCCGCCGCGCCGCCGACCTGGCCCGCCGGGTGACCCGCCGCAACGCGCCGGACAGTCCGCTCAACACCACGGTCTCTCGGCATCGCCGGTTCACCGTGGCCTCCGCGCCGCTGGCCGACTTCCGCCGACTGCGGGTCCGGTATGACTGCGACGTCAACGACGTCGTGCTGGCGGTGATCACCGGGGCGCTGCGCAACTGGCTGCTGTCCCGAGGGGAGCCGGTACCCGCCGGGATGGCGGTGCGGGCGATGGCCCCGACGTCGGTTTACCCCGACGCCGATCTGGTCGCCGCCGGACCCGGACAGGCGATCAGCGAGGTCGCACCGTTCCTGATCGACCTTCCGGTGGGGGAGGGTAATCCGGTGGTGCGGCTGTCCCAGGTCGCCCATGCCACCGAATCGCATTCGGCGTTGGCCAGCCTGGTGGAAGCGCGCACCATCGTCACCCTGTCGGGTTTCCCGCCGCCCACCCTGCACGCGATGGGCACCCGGGTCGCCACCCGCTACCCGCCGCGTCAATTCAACCTGCTGATCACCAATGTGCCGGGGCCACAAGCACAGATGTACATCGCGGGCGCCAAACTTCTGGAGACCTACGCGGTGCCGCCGCTGCTGCACGATCAGGTGCTGGCCTTGGGGGTGACGTCCTACAACGGAATGGTCTACTACGGCATCAACGCCGACCGGGACGCGATGAGCGACGTCGATGTCTTGCCCGAACTGCTCGCCGAAGCACTGGATGAATTAATCGAGTCCGCGCAGTAGATCTCCGCCGTACGATGCGCCGATGGGCAAAGGGAAAGACAAGTCGACGAAGCCGAAGAAAGACGCTCAGAGCACCACCGTCAAGATGTCTAACGCTGTGTATGAGGCTGAGCTTTTTCGTCTGCAGACCGAACTGGTCAAGGTTCAGGAGTGGGTCCGCGCCACCGGTGCCCGGATCGTGGTTCTGTTCGAGGGCCGCGACGCCGCGGGCAAGGGCGGCACGATCAAGCGGATCACCGAATACCTCAGCCCCCGCACCGCGCGGATCGCCGCACTGCCGGCGCCCAGCGACCGGGAAAAGGGCGAGTGGTATTTCCAGCGTTACATCTCACATCTGCCCACCAAGGGTGAGATCGTGCTGTTCGACCGGTCCTGGTACAACCGGGCCGGCGTCGAACGGGTGATGGGCTTCTGCACCCCGCACGAGGAGACCCTGTTCCTGCGGCAGTGCCCGCTGTTCGAACAGATGCTCATCGACGACGGAGTCATGTTGCGTAAGTACTGGTTCTCGGTGTCCGAGGATGAGCAGCTGCGCCGCTTCAAGTCCCGGCTCAACGACCCGCTGCGGCGCTGGAAGCTCAGCCCGATGGACATGGAGTCCATCTATCGCTGGGAGGACTACTCCCGTGCCAAGGACGACATGATGGTCCACACCGACACCCCGACCAGCCCCTGGTTCGAGGTCGAGTCGCACATCAAGAAACACGCCCGGCTGAACATGATCAGCCACCTGCTGTCCACCATCCCCTACCACGAGGTGGAACTGGAGAAGGTGGTCATCCCGGAGCGCCCGCAGATCGGGAACTACCGCCGCCCGCCGCGCGATCTGAGCAACTTCGTCCCCGACGTCGCGGTGTCCCTGCTGGGGGACAAAGAGGGCTGAGCGCGCGCGGCGCCGCTAGTCTCTCGTGCATGCGGGTCTACATCCCGGCCACACTGCCGATGCTGCAGGAATTCGTCGATGACGGCTTCTTTCAGCCCCGCGCCGGGACCGCCTTCGCCGTCACCCCCGCGCTGCGTGAGTCCTACGCCGAGGGCGACGACGAGGAACTTGCCGAGGTAGCCCTCGGCGAGGCCGCGCTGGCCTCGCTGCGGTTGCTGTCGGCCGAACCCGAGGGTGACCTGCCGCTGCGCCGGGCCGTGGTGGTGGCCGATGCCCCCGCGGACAAGGTGACCCTGCGCCCCGACCTGGACGACGCGGTGGTGCGGGTCAGCGGCCGGCTGACGATGGATCAGGTGGCGGCGGTCTACGTCGACAACGCCGAGGCCGAGCCCGCGGTGCGGGCCGCGATCGCGGTGATCGACGAGGCCGACTTCGGCGACGAGGATGCCGAGCTGACGGTGGGGGACGCCCAGGACCATGCCCTGGCCTGGTACGCCACCCAGGAGGTGCCGTTCCTCCTGGAGTTGCTTTGAGTCGACGCCGGTGACGGTACCGTGGGTCGGGTGACCACCCAGGCCGGCCCCAGGCTGTCGGCCGCTGTGCGTGCCCTGGTCAGGCCGGTGACCACCCCGCTGCTGGCCGACGATTACCTCAAGATGCTCAACCCGCTGTGGTCGGCACGGGAACTGCGCGGCCGCGTCGTCGAGGTTCGGCCCGAGACCCGCGACTGCGCCACCCTGGTGATCAAACCGGGCTGGGGCTTCGGCTTCACTCATCAGCCCGGCCAGTACATCGGTATCGGCCTGCTCGTCGACGGCCGCTGGCGGTGGCGGTCCTACTCGCTGACCTCGCCGGCCCGGCAGAAGAACGGGCCCTGGCGGCCGGACCGAACGCTGAGCATCGCCGTCAAGGCGATGCCGGAGGGGTTCCTGTCCAGCCATCTCGTCAACGGCGTCCGGCCGGGGACGGTGGTGCGGTTGGCCGCCCCGCAGGGGAACTTCGTGATGCCCGAACCGCCACCGGACTCGGTGCTGTTCCTCACCGCGGGGTCCGGCATCACCCCGGTGATGTCGATGCTGCGGACCATGGTCCGGCGCGGGCAACTCCGGTCTGACGTCGTGCACGTGCACAGCGCGCCCACCGCCGAGGAGGTGATGTTCGCCGCTGAACTGGCCGAGTTGGGCCGCACCCGCCCCGGCTACCGGCTGATCGTGCGCACCACCCGCAGTGCCGGCCGGCTGGATCTGCACCGGCTCGCCGAGGAGGTGCCCGACTGGCGTGATCGGCAGACCTGGGCCTGCGGCCCCGAGGGAATGCTTGTCGACGCCGAAAAGCTTTGGGCCGCTGAAGGGCTGGCCGACCGGCTGCACCTGGAACGGTTCGCCGCCGTGCGTTCCCCGGCGGCCGGTGGCGGTGGGGGCAGGGTCACCTTCGCCCGCAGCGCAACGACCCGGTCCGCCGATGCGGCGACGTCTCTGCTGGAGGCCGGCGAGCGGGCCGGAGTTCAACTGCCGTTCGGCTGCCGGATGGGCATCTGCCACACCTGCGTGGTGAGCTTGGTGGACGGCCGGGTCCGCGACCTGCGCACCGGCGTCGAGCATGAACCGGGCACCAGGGTGCAGACCTGTGTCGTGGCTCCCAGCGGAGATTGTGTGGTGGACATCTGATGGCGATCACCGATGTCGAGGCCTTCGCACACCTGACCGACGCCGACGTCGAAGCGCTGGCGATCGAACTCGACGCCATCCGCACCGACGTCGAAGACTCCCTCGGCGAGCGCGACGCCCGCTACATCATGCGCACCATCGCCGCCCAGCGCGGACTGGAGATGGCCGGCCGGCTGTTGCTGGCGTTCGGGTCCAAGCGGGTCACCTGGTGCGTCGGGACCGCCAGCCTGGCGCTGGCCAAGATCATCGAGAACATGGAGATCGCGCACAACGTCCTGCACGGGCAGTGGGACTGGATGAACGACCCGGAGATCCACTCCTCGACCTGGGAGTGGGACATGGTCGGTTCCGCCAAGCACTGGCGGATCACTCATAACGTGTCCCACCACAAGTACACCAACATCCTCGGCATGGACGACGACGTCGGCTACGGGGTTCTGAGGGTCACCCGCGATGAGCCCTGGAAGCCCCGCAACACCCTCAACGTCGCCATCAACACCATGCTCGCGGTCGGTTTCGAGTGGGGAATCGCCCTGCAGCACTTGGAACTCCGGCAGATCCGCAACCCCGAGACCCGCGCGGCCACCATCGTGCGCCTCAAGGAACTGTCCACCAAGGCGGCCCGCCAGCTCGCGAAGGACTTTCTGGCTTATCCGGCGCTGACGGCCGCCTCGCCGTGGGGTGCCGGCTTCGCCGGCACCGTGAAGGCCAACCTGGCGGCCAACGTCATTCGCAATCTGTGGACCAACGCGGTGATCTTCTGCGGCCATTTCCCCGACGGCGCCGAGAAGTTCACCGCCACCGATATGGCCGGCGAGGGCCAGGGCCAGTGGTACCTGCGCCAGATGCTGGGCAGCGCGAACATCGACGCCGGTCCGGCGCTGGCCTTCATGACCGGCAATCTGGCCTACCAGATCGAGCACCACCTCTACCCGGACCTGCCCAGCCGGCGGCTCGCCGAGATCTCGGTGCGGGTGCGCGCGGTGTGCGAGAAGTACGACCTGCCCTACACCAGCGGTCCGATGCCGGTGCAGTACGCCAAAACCTGGCGCACCATCGCCAAGCTGTCGCTGCCCGACCGGTTCCTGCGCGCCAGCGCCGACGACGCGCCGGAGACCCGCAGTGAGCGCATGTTCGAGGGCATGGCGGCCCGCTCCCGTGGGCTGAAGACGGCGTTGGCCGAGGCGCGTGCCCGCGGGCGGGCATCGATTCTGCGTCCCGATCGCGTTTCCGGCTGAAATCACGATCTACCTGCAGAATCGATGAGGCTTCAGGCCGGGATGTAGGCGAACGTGTCGGGGTTGGGGCCCATCCGGCCGGCTTCACCCTTGTCCAGCGCGGTCAGCGCCTCGATCTCCTCGTCATTGATCTCGAAGTCGAAGATCTCGAAGTTCTCCCGCATCCGCTGCGGCTGAGCCGATTTGGGGAAGACGACGTCGCCGCGTTCGACGTGCCAGCGCAGCACCACCTGAGCGGGGTGCGCCCCGGTGGCCCGCGCGATCCGCTGCACCACCGGATCGCCCAGCACCTTGCCGCGGGCGATCGGCGACCAGCCCTCGGTGATGATGTTGTGCTCGGTGCCGTAGGCCCGCACCTCGTCATTGGTGAAGTAGGGGTGCACCTCGATCTGGTTGACCGCCGGGGTGATCCCGGTCTCGCGGGCCAACTCCTGCAGGTGGTGGATCGCGAAGTTCGACACCCCGATGCTGCGGGCCCGGCCGTCGGCGTGGAAGTCCTCCAGGGTCTTCCAGGTGGACACGAAGTCCCCGTCGTACAGCGTGGGAAGCGGCCAGTGGATCAGGAACAGGTCGACGTAGTCGGTGCCCAGTTCACGCAAGGTCTCCTCGAAGGCACGGCGGGCGTCGTCGGGCCGGTGGAAACCATTGTTGAGCTTGCTGGTGATGAACACCTGGCCGCGGTCCAGGCCGGCGTCGTGGATGCCCCGGCCGACACCCTTCTCGTTGCCGTACATCTGCGCGGTGTCGATGTGCCGGTAGCCGATCTCCAGTGCCGTCTTCACCACGCCGGCGGTCTCCTCCGGCGGGACCTGGTAGACCCCGAAGCCCAACTGCGGGATCTGATTGCCGTCGTTGAGGGTGATCAGTGGGACGGTGTTCGGGCCGATCGTGCTCATGGTGCTCCTTCGTC
>NZ_JBILVF010000184.1:0-5987 GCF_044370595.1 Mycobacterium sp. | reverse complement strand
AGGTGATCGGCCACAGCGGACATCGTGTCGGTGCGGCGATGTTCGCTGACTCCACCGTGCGCGCGGTGGCGGGCAGTCGGGTCGCCGGGCTGGTGGGGCCGACCCTGCAAGTCAAGTGCTACCACCACCAGGCCATCGACCGCCTCGGTGATGGACTGGTGGTCAGCGCGGTCGACACCGACGGGGTGATCGAGGCGGTCGAGATGCCCGGCCCGGACTTCGTGGTGGCCGTGCAGTGGCATCCCGAGGAGACCCTCGATGACGTGAGGATCTTCAGCGGTCTGGTTCAGGCCGCCCGGCAGAGGAAGGAGGGGTGAGTGAGTTGGCGACCACACACCTGATCAACCCGGCCACCGAGCAGCCGCTGCAGGCCGTCGAGCTGCTCGACGCCGCCGCGGTCGACGATGCGGTGGCGCGCGCCACCGTGGCGCAACGGACCTGGGCTGCGCTGCCGCCGGCCGACCGCGCCGCCGCGCTGCGCTCCTTCGCCGCCGTCGTCGACGCACACATCGGCGAACTCGCCGCGCTGGAGGTGGCCAACGCCGGACATCCGGTGTCGGCGGCCGAATGGGAGGCCGGACATGTGCGCGACGTGTTGCAGTACTACGCGGCATCCCCGGAGCGGTTGAGCGGCAAGCAGATTCCGGTGGCCGGCGGCCTCGACGTGACCTTCCACGAGCCGATCGGCGTGATCGGGGTGATCACCCCGTGGAACTTCCCGATGCCGATTGCCGCGTGGGGTTTCGCGCCGGCGCTGGCGGCGGGCAACGCCGTGCTGCTCAAGCCCGCCGAGTGGACTCCGCTGACCAGCATTCGGCTCGGGGAACTGGCCCTGCAGGCCGGGCTGGCACCGGATCTGTTCCAGGTACTTCCCGGTAAGGGCAGCGTGGTGGGGGAGCGGTTCATCACCCACCCGGGCGTGCGCAAACTGGTGTTCACCGGCTCCACCGAGATCGGCACCCGGGTGATGGCCGGCGCCGCCGCGCAGGTCAAACGGGTCACCCTGGAACTCGGCGGAAAGAGCGCCAACATCATCTTCGACGACTGCGACCTGGAACGCGCCGCAGCAACCGCACCCTACGGTGTGTTCGACAACGCCGGCCAGGACTGCTGCGCACGCAGCCGGATCCTCGTGCAGCGCAGCGTCTTCGATGAGTTCATGGAGTTGCTCGAACCCGCGGTCACGGGTGTGGTGGTGGGTGATCCAGCGAGTCGCGAGACCGAGATGGGGCCGCTGGTGTCGCGCTCGCACTGGGAGTCAGTGGCCTCCTACGTTCCCGACGATGCTCCGGTCGCGTTCCGGGGTGCTGCACCGCAGGGCCCCGGCTACTGGTTCCCGCCAACAGTCCTCACCCCGGATCGGACCGACCGGACGGTGACCGAGGAGATCTTCGGTCCGGTGGTCGCGGTACTGCCCTTCGAGGACGAGGCCGACGCCATCGCGCTGGCCAACGCCACCGACTACGGCCTGTCCGGGTCGATCTGGACCGAGAACCTGTCCCGGGCGATGCGGGTGTCGCGGGCGGTGGAGTCGGGCAACCTCAGCGTCAACTCGCACTCCTCGGTGCGCTATAACACCCCGTTCGGTGGGTTCAAACGCTCCGGCCTGGGCCGGGAACTCGGGCCCGACGCCCCCGAGCACTTCACCGAGACCAAGAACGTGTTCTTCGCGATAGGAGAAGCCCCGTGAGCCCTGCACCGATTGACCTGACCCAGCGACTGGCCGGCAAAGTCGCCGTCATCACCGGCGCGGCCAGCGGCATCGGCCTGGCCGCCGCCCGCCGGATGCGCGCCGAAGGGGCCAGCATCGTCGTCGGCGACATCGACCCGCACACCGGCGAGCAGGTGGCCGACGAACTCGACGGACTCTTCGTCGCCGTGGACGTCGCGGACGAAGGCCAGGTGGACAACCTCTTCGATGCCGCCGCGGCCGCCTACGGGTCGGTGGACATCGCCTTCAACAACGCCGGCATCTCCCCGCCCGACGACGACCTCATCGAGACCACCGAACTGCCAGCCTGGCGGCGGGTGCAGGACGTGAACCTCACGAGCGTCTATCTGTGTTGCCGGGCCGCACTGCGCCACATGGTGCCGGCCGGCAAGGGTTCGATCATCAACACCGCCTCCTTCGTGGCGGTGATGGGATCGGCCACCTCGCAGATCTCCTACACCGCATCCAAGGGCGGGGTGCTGGCGATGAGCCGCGAACTGGGGGTTCAGTTCGCCCGGCAGGGCATCAGGGTCAACGCCCTGTGCCCCGGGCCGGTGAACACCCCGCTGCTGCAGGAACTGTTCGCCAAGGATCCCGAACGTGCGGCCCGCCGGTTGGTGCACATCCCACTCGGCCGCTTCGCCGAGGCCGACGAACTGGCCGCCGCGGTGGCCTTCCTGGCCAGCGACGACGCCTCCTTCATCACCGCCTCGACCTTCCTAGTCGACGGGGGCATCAGTTCGGCCTACGTCACACCGTTGTAGGGGGCGCCCGCGGCAGGCCGCGGTATGGTCAGCGGGCAAGAGTCGGACGGTGCGGAAACCGGTGGGAATCCGGTGCGGTCGCGCCACTGTGTCCCGACCCCGGTCGTTTCGCCACGGGGTGGGGGAGCCAGACCTCCCGCCCGACGTCACCCGCAACGGGGACGCGCAATCCCCAGGAGGTCGCACGTGGCTGTCGGTCGTCTGCTGCAGTCCTGGACCCGCCGAGACTGGACCCAGGTCGCCGGATTACTCGGCGTCGTCAGCGCACTGCACGTCCTCGGATTCGGCGCGCTGATCCTTCTGGTCTCCCGCACCGACGCGGCCGGCGGCGTCCAGGTGCTCTCGATCGGGATCGGGGTGGCCGCCTATCTGCTGGGTCTGCGGCACGCCTTCGACGCCGACCACATCGCGGCCATCGACAACGTCACCCGCAAACTGTCCGCCGAACGCAACCGGCCCAAGTCGGTCGGATTCTGGTTCGCGCTCGGGCACTCGGCGATGGTGGTGGTGCTGGCGCTGCTGGTGGGCGCCGCGGCCAAGGCCGCCGAGGTGCTCCTGGATGACGGCTCGTCGGCGCGCCGCCTGCTCGGCACGGTGGGCACGCTGGCGTCAGGGGGCTTTCTGTACGTGATCGCGGCCGTCAACATCGTTGTGCTGATGGGTATCTGGCGGGCCTATGTCGCCCTGCGCGCGGGCCGGGCCGACGATCAGCACCTCGACGGGATGCTCGAGGGTCGTGGGGTGGTCGCCCGGCTGCTCACTCCGGTCATGCGCCGGATCAGCACCCCGAGGCAGATGTTCGTCGTGGGTGCCCTGTTCGGGCTGGGATTCGACACCGCGACCGAGGTGGCTCTGCTGGCGATGGCTGGCAGCGGTGCGGCGGCCGGCCTGCCCTGGTACGGGATGCTGATCCTGCCGGTGTTGTTCGCGGCAGGGATGAGCCTGATGGACACCCTCGACGGGGTCTTCATGTCGGCGGCCTACGACTGGGCCTTTGCCGATCCGTTCCGCAAGATCTACTACAACCTGACCATCACCGCGCTGTCGGTGGCTGTCGCCGGCCTGGTCGGCACCGTCCAACTCATCACGGTGATTCACGACGATTTCGGCTGGGCCAACCCGGTCACCGACTGGGTCAGCTCGATCAGCATGGAGCAGGTGGGATTCATCGTGGTGGGCTTGTTCGCCCTGACCTGGGTGGTGGCGGCCGGCGTGTGGCGGCTCGGGCTGATGCCGACCTGGCAGCGCTGAGCGCCGTAGGCGGTTACCCGTCGCGCTGGCAGTCCGGGCAGCGTCCGTGCAAGGTCAGTCCGGCCTGCTCGGACAGTGTGAATGAACTGCCCTCGATGGCGTGCTCCAGTGCGGTGGACAACTGCTGAGCGGGCACTTCGATGATGGTCGAGCACTGGGTGCACACGGCGTGGTGATGAGGTTTCTCGGTCAAGCCGTAGGTGGTGACACCGCCGTCGACGGCCAGTGCATGCAACACGCCCTGCTCGACCAGTGTGGTCACCGTGCGATACACCGTCGCCAGATCTGGTCGGGCGGTATCCGGACCGGTGTCGGCGGCGATGATGCGCTGATGAATCTCGGCCACCGACAGGTGCCCATCGACGGGTTCCAGCACAGAGAGCACCGCGATCCGGGACGGCATCCGGCGCAGACCGCGGGCGCGCAACAGTTCACCGATGCGCTCAGCGTCGGACGGCGGAACTGTCATGAGCACCAGTGTCTCCCTTGGGGATGCGCCGGACCACCCCACCGCCCGTGGCTTTCTTGCGAATCGCTTGCAGAAAGCGGTCGCGCTGATAGCGTGGCGCACCGTGGGAACTCGCGGGCAACGGCTGCGCGCACTGCTGACCCGACGTGAGTGGGCGCGGCTGGGTTCGATGTTCGGCTTTGTCGCCGCCCTGCACATCATCGGCTGGGGGACGCTGGTATTCCTGGTTGCCCCACAGCATTTCAGCGTCGGCGACAAGGTGCTCGGCATCGGGGTGGGACTGACCGCCTACGCGCTGGGCATGCGACACGCGTTCGACGCCGACCACATCGCCGCCATCGACAACACCACCCGCAAGCTCATGGAGGACGGTCAGCGTCCACTGGGGGTCGGTTTCTTCTTCTCGCTGGGCCACTCGACGGTGGTGTTCGTCCTGGCTCTGTTGATCTCGCTGGGGGTCAAGGCCCTGGTCGGCCCTGTCGTCGACGACTCCTCGGCCCTGCAGCACTACACCGGCGTGTTCGGCGCCGGCATCTCCGGAGCCTTCCTCTACCTGATCGCCGCCATCAACATCGTCATCCTCGCGGGCATCCTGCGGGTGTTCGCCGCGATGCGCCGTGGCGAGTTCGACGAAGCCGAACTCGAACAGCAGTTGAACAACCGCGGATTCCTCAACCGGTTCTTCGCCCGGTTCACCGGTTCGATCCGCAAGTCCTGGCAGATGTACCCGTTGGGAATCCTGTTCGGACTGGGCTTCGACACCGCCACCGAGGTCGCATTGCTGGTACTGGCCGGCACCAGCGCAGCCGTCGGTCTGCCCTGGTATGCGATTCTGTGCCTGCCGGTGATCTTCGCGGCGGGTATGACTCTGTTCGACACAATCGACGGTTCATTCATGAACTTCGCCTATGGCTGGGCCTTCTCCCAACCGGTGCGCAAGGTGTACTACAACCTGACCGTCACCGGACTGTCGGTCGCCGTGGCGCTGATCATCGGAACCGCCCAACTGCTGACCCTGCTGGTCGATCAATTCGGCTGGCACGGGGCCTTCTGGGACTGGGTGTCCGGGCTGGATCTCAACGTCCTCGGGTTCGCGATCGTCGGGCTTTTCGTCGTGACCTGGCTGGGCTCCATGCTCATCTGGCGGTTCGGCCGCATCGAGGAGAAATGGTCCGTCCAGCCGGAGTGCTGAGCATCAGGGGATGCGCGAAAGAGCAATGCGCACAAATGAGTTCGTGACACTCGGCGTGGCTTGTTTGACGACATCGGCCGACTGGGACTAGCGTCGCAATCAGTCTCAAGCGGGTCAGGAGGATTCGTGGTGCCTCGTTCGTCATCGCGCCGATCGGCGGCCACACAGACGGTGCTCGACCGGCCGGACCTCCCCGCCCTGGACGAGTACCTGGACTCCCTCGAGGACGACGAGCGCGCAGCGGCGATGGTCCGGATGGCCGCCATGAACGACGCCGACTTCCGCAGCCTGGGTGTGAGCGAACCGCAGCACACCGAGCACGACTACCCGGTCAAGGCGGTCACCGGCGAGATCCCGGCCGAGTTGTCCGGAACCCTCTACCGCAACGGCCCGGGTCGCTGGCAGGACCACACCGGCCGGCCACTGCACCACCTCTTCGACGGCGACGGGATGGTGTCGGCCTTCACCATCGGAGGCGGAGAGATTCACTACCGCAACCGCTACGTGCGCACCCAGCACTACCGCGGCAAGTCCGGCACCCGGCATATGGGTACCGACGCCCTCGGCGGGTTCCTGGCCAATGTCGGCAGACTGCCCACC
>NZ_JBILVF010000050.1:0-20015 GCF_044370595.1 Mycobacterium sp. | reverse complement strand
ATGCCCCAGTGGCAGGGTGTCCGGAGGGGGACTTGCGGACACCCTGCCCTGGCGGGCGATTGCGTACTCGACTATGCGCCCGCCTACCTGACTGAGCGGACTCGGGTTCTTTTCCGTACGCTGGGGTTCAGCAGGGTGCCCGCGCATCCCCCCCGTTGCGGGCACCCTGCCCTGACCCCCCTGCCCCGACCCCCCTGCGCCGCCGGCTCGCGTGATTAGCTTGTGTTACAGCCCAATCAAGAGGAGCCGACGTGCTGCTGACACTGCGCCTCGTTCCCGTCGTAGCTCTGGCCGCAACAGCGGTTGCGGCAGCACCGACAGCCACCGCCGACTGCAACACCGTCACGGGCAGCACGTTGTGCGCCAGTGGCACCGTCACCGGCAGTTCCGGTGCGCCGACGAGTGTGCCCGTCTACAACCCGTATCCGTGTTACGGAAGCCCGGCGTGCGACTTCTATGACGACTACAACCCCGGCCTGATCTTCGATCTCTCGCCGGGCTTCGGCAACCGGCCCCAACCTCGCTAACCTAAGGAGTCCCCAGTGCTCAAGATCCGTTTGCTTCATGGGCTTTTGGCCGCCGGCGCGATCTCCGGTTCCCTCGCTACCGCGCCGGGGGCTGTTGCCGAACCGCCCAATTGCACCGCCGCAGATATGGCCGGGGTCGCCGCGGGGGTCTCGGCCGCGACATCGGCCTACCTGTTCACCCACCCTGATGTGAATGCATTCGTCACCGGCCTCAAAGGGCAACCCCGCGACCAGGTGCTCACTGAGGTGCAGCAGTACCTCGACGCCAACCCGCAGACCAAGGCCGAGATCCGGGCTATCCGGCAGCCATTGGCTGATCTACGCACCCGATGCGGCGTCAACACCGAGATGCCGATGGGTTGATCGCGTCGCGATCAAACCCCTCAGGCGCTGCGGCGACGAATTCCGCCTTTGAGCAACACTTCCCGCTCAGATTCACTCAGTCCACCCCAGATTCCATAGGGCTCACCAACTCGCAACGCGTGCGTCCGGCACTGAGTGATGACCGGGCATTGCCGGCACAGTTGCTTCGCGCGCATCTCCCGCTGAGCCCGGGCCCTGCCCCGCTCTCCGTCGGGATGAAAGAACACCGCGGAATCGACGCCCCGGCAGGTGCCCTGCATCTGCCAATCCCATACGTCGGCATTCGGACCGGGTAGCTGCTGCGGCTGTAGCATGTGAAAACCTCTCTCCCCGTGCGTAACTGGCACGTACGAGTTATGGACGATGCAGTGCAGTCGCCGGTGACCACTCGCATGCGCCACGCTATGGGGGTTGATGAAACCTCGTCAATAGGCGCCGATGCGCTCAAATGCCTCGTCTCAGGCCAAAAATTAACGTCTCGTTCACCTCCTAACTTCGCCCCCTGTGATCGCCCCAGCACCGTCCCCCGGCCGAGGTCAGCGGCCGATGGCCGTCGGTGTGTCAGTTGACACAGCCGTAACGTGAGGACCACAAACTCTTAACCGGTAGCGTCACGACACGATGTCCCCAATGTCTGCCACGGCCGATCACCTCGCCGCAGCGGCATTCGGCGACGATCCCGGCCGCTGGCCGCTGCCCACCGCGGAGGATCCTCGGCATTGTTGGCTGCGGTCGGTGGCCGCCGGCGGGCAGGGTCGCTACGGCAGCGCCGTAGCTGACCTCTCGACGTTACTGCGCGGGCGTCCCGACGCCCGGCTGGCCTCACTGGCGCTGAGCACGCGGGCCTCCTTCCTGCGCCAGTTGGGCTGGCACTGGCACGCCCACGACTGGGATGGCAGGGCGTGGGCGCGGGCCGCCGGCGATCCGGAGGCCGGGGCGGATGCCCTGATTGGACTTGCCGCCGACGCGCTGGGGGTGGGCCGATTAGCAGCCTCGGCGACCTTATTGGCCCGGGCCGCCGACCTGGTGGAGGCCCACCCGAAGCCACCGCCTCGGCTGGAGATCCGGCTGGCCTGGGTCCGTGCCGAACTGGCGATGGCAGGCGGGGACGGCCATGCCGCCACCGCGCACGCCCGGTGCGGAGCCGAACTGGCCCAGACCGCGCTGCCCCTACTGCGCCGCCATCGGGTCAAAAGTGACGTCGTGCTGGCGGCGTCTCTGTGTTGCGCCGGCGACCTGGCAGGCGCCCGCACGCTGGCCGAAGCCGCTCTTGATGCCGCCGACGCCTACGGCCTGGTGCCGCTAAGGTGGGCGCTGGCCTGCCTGCTCGCCGACGTCGGCAGCGGTGTGCACAGCCCGGCGGTCATCGCCGACATCCGGGACCGAAGCGCCCACTTCGTGGCCCGCCACGGCGGTCGGTGGAATGCCCGCTAACCGCGTGTGAGCAGGCCCGGCCGATATTGTCACTGCTGAGCCGGGGCCCACCGAAAAGCCCTGTACGTAACGTTGGAGATGCCGCCGTCGATGTCCATTCCAGGAGAGCGTCTCGACGCCGCCGTTGCTGAGGCAGTGGCCGGCAGTCGAGATGCGCTTCGGGAGGTAGTGGAGACCATCCGTCCCATCGTTCTCCGGTACATCCGGGCACGGATCGGGACTACGGAACGTAGTGGTCTTTCAGCTGACGACGTTGCACAGGAGGTTTGCTTGGCCGCCATCCAGGCGCTGCCGCGCTACCAGGATCAGGGACGCCCCTTCCTGGCCTTCGTGTACGGCATCGCATCGCACAAGGTCGCCGACGCCCATCGCGCGGCGGCCCGGAACAAGTCCGAGCCCACCGACTTGGTGCCTGAGCGGTACTCGCTGGACGCCGGTCCCGAGCAGATGGCGATGCAGTCCGACTCCGCTGCCCGAATGAACAAGTTGCTGGCCCTGCTGCCGGACAAGCAGCGCGAAATCCTCACGCTGCGCATTGTGGTCGGCTTGTCTGCGGAAGAGACTGCGGAAGCCGTCGGCAGCACCCCGGGTGCCGTCCGGGTGGCCCAGCACCGCGCCTTGGCGCGGCTGAAGTCCGAGATCGCTGGAGCGGGGTTCGACTATGCCTGACTTTGGGAGGCCTGACTTTGGGAGGCCACCTGAGCCGTCGCTGGACGAGATCCGGCGTTCGGACGCGTTCATCGACGCCTTGGCCGGCGGTCGGCCGGTGGCTCCGCAGGACCCCGCCGACGCCGAATTGGCGGGCCTGCTCGGCCGGTGGCGAGACGAGACCCGCTGGCCGCCCGCCACCGGGTTGATCACCGAGTCCGACGCGATTGCCGCGCTCACCGCCGGCAAAACCCAGAGACGCCCCGGCGCCGGCCGCGAGCGCTGGGATCCTGACACCGCCACCACCCCCAGGCGGCGTCCGCGTGGTCTGAGCGTGATTGGTGCAACCGCGGCTGCGGTGCTGTGTATCGGCGGTTTCGGTGCTGTCGTGGCCGGAGCAGGACCGGGCGACGGGCTCTACGGCCTGCGCACCATGCTGTTCGGCGCACCCAAACAGGTACGCGACGATCAGGTCGGGTTGGCGGCCCGGACCCAACTCAATCAGGTGCAGGATCTGATCTCCCGCGGCGACTGGCAGCAGGCCCAGAACAAGTTGGTCGAGGTGAGCACTCAGGTTGCCAGCATCGGTGACCAACAGCAGAAACAAGATCTGCTGGAACAGTTCAACGACTTGTCGGCCAAGGTTGTCGAGCGTGATCCGGCTGCCACCGCGCCGCCCGGCGTCGTCTACACCGTCCCACCGTCGGCCGCCGAGTTGGTCCCGGCCGTCGCACCCACCAGCACACCCAGTGCGCCGCCGCCGAGTGCAACGACCACGCCGACGCCGACGACCTCGTCGAGTGCCGCCACTACGCCGACGTCCGGCACCACGACCGCGGCGCCGACGTCCGGGCCGGCGAGTGCCACCGGGTCGGCCACGTCGTCGGCGGCGACATCGGCTGCGCCGTTCCCCACGTCGTCTGCTGCGCCATCCCCGGGCCCGACGTCGGTAGAGACGTCGGCTGCCGCCCCCTCGGCGCAGAGTGAGCAGACGGCGACGCCGACCGGTGCCGCCCCGACGCCGACCGCCACCGAGGCCCAACAGTCTCCCGCCGCGGTGAGCACAAGCGCGGCCCCCCAGCCCACCTCGGGTACGCCGGCGCCGTCGGAGTCTGCCGCCGCGCCGGCTCCGCCGCCCGCTGAATCGGCCCCCGCGCCGTTACCGGAGACCGTGGTCACCACAACCGTGGTGATTCCGGTGCCGATCGGCTAGCGACAGGCGTCATCGATTCTGCGCTGAGACCGCGAAAAACCGGAATCCGACGATCTACCCGCAGAATCGATGAAGGAAGTATTCAGCGCGAGCCGTCGTAGTAGTCCGAGGTCGCCTCGTTCAGTGACGCGTCGGCGTACCCGCGGCAGTAGTCCCACGTGACGTAGGCGTCCGGTTCAGGGTCGTAGGCCGGCTCATGCGGGCGCACCGTGCCGTCGACGAGGAGTTGAAGCAGGTTGGCGCGCAACATGTCCCAGTCGTGGTAATGGTCCTGGTTGCAGTCATCGCAGCACACCACCAGGCCGCGGATGCCCTTGCCTGCCAACAGCGCCTCGTAGACGGCGAGGTCAGCGAGGTCGGCTTCGACGGCGGCGCGTTCCTGAGGGTCCAGCGGCTGGCCCGGCTCCAGAGCGTCCAGCGCCGCAGACGGATCACTCGGATCGTCGGCGAACGGATCCGGCGGCAGGCCTGGTGGCAGGTGGTCGCGCACGCCTCCCACATTACGCGAGCACCCCTGGGAGCGCGCCGGTAACCATCCCGCGAGCCGATAGGATGAGTTACCCGTTTCCGCCCGCTGATGGAGGCCGCGCCGATGTCCATTGCCGAAGGCAGCACCGACGGGCTCAACGGCCTGCTGCACGCGCCGATCACCGTTCCGTTGCCGACCGGCGGTGACGACCCCACCAAAATCGCGATGCTGGGACTGACCTTCGACGACGTGCTGCTGCTGCCCGCCGCTTCCGACGTGGTCCCGGCGACCGCCGACACCTCCAGTCGGCTGACCCGCAGAATCCGCCTGAAGGTGC
The DNA here is from genome assembly GCF_044370595.1 of Mycobacterium sp. GTDB lineage: Bacteria > Actinomycetota > Actinomycetes > Mycobacteriales > Mycobacteriaceae > Mycobacterium. Next base: position 15,024 of record NZ_JBILVF010000050.1, on the reverse strand, counting down.
CCCTGGCCAGTTCGGCCATGGACACGGTGACCGAGGCCAGGATGGCGATCGCGATGGCCCGGGCGGGCGGTATCGGGGTGTTGCACCGCAATCTCTCCGTCGCCGAACAGGCCAGCCAGGTCGAGATGGTGAAGCGCTCCGAAGCCGGCATGGTGACCGACCCGGTGACCTGCTCGCCGGACAACACGCTGGCCGAGGTCGACGCCCTCTGCGCCCGGTTCCACATCTCCGGTCTGCCGGTGGTCGATCCCGACGGCGCCCTGGTGGGCATCATCACCAACCGGGACATGCGCTTCGAAGTCGATATGAACAAGCGTGTCGCCGAGGTCATGACCAAGGCTCCCTTGATCACCGCACAACAGGGAGTCACCGCAGATGCCGCTCTTGGCCTGTTGCGCCGCAACAAGATTGAGAAGCTGCCCATTGTCGATGGTCACGGCAGGCTCACCGGTTTGATCACCGTCAAGGACTTCGTCAAGACCGAAAAGCACCCGTATGCAACCAGAGACAGCGATGGACGGCTGCTGGTCGGCGCGGCGGTCGGGGTCGGTGAGGATGCCTGGGATCGGGCCATGGCTCTGGTCGAGGCCGGCGTGGACGTGATCGTCGTCGACACCGCCCACGCCCACAACCGGCGAGTGCTCGACATGGTCGGCAAAGTGAAGGCGGAGGTCGGCCACCGAGTCGAGGTCGTCGGCGGCAATGTCGCCACCCGCAGTGCGGCCGCCGCCCTGGTGGAAGCGGGTGCGGATGCCGTCAAAGTGGGCGTCGGCCCCGGTTCCATCTGCACCACCCGGGTCGTGGCAGGGGTGGGGGCGCCGCAAATCACGGCCATCCTGGAGGCGGTCGCGGCCTGCGCGCCGGCGGGGGTTCCGGTCATCGCCGACGGTGGCCTGCAGTACTCCGGGGACATCGCCAAGGCGCTGGCCGCCGGGGCGTCGACGGCGATGCTGGGGTCGCTGCTCGCCGGGACCGCCGAAGCTCCCGGCGAGCTGATCTTCGTCAACGGCAAGCAGTTCAAGAGTTACCGCGGTATGGGGTCGCTGGGGGCCATGCAGGGCCGCGGCCAGGCCGGCGCCACCAAGTCGTACTCCAAAGACCGCTACTTCCAGGACGATGTGCTCTCCGAGGACAAATTGGTGCCCGAGGGCATCGAGGGCCGGGTGCCCTTCCGCGGCCCACTGGCCACCGTCATCCACCAGCTCACCGGCGGCCTGCGCGCGGCCATGGGCTACACCGGATCGGCGACCATCGCCGACTTGCAGCGGGCGCAGTTTGTTCAGATCACCGCGGCCGGGCTGAAGGAAAGTCACCCGCACGACATCACCATGACCGCCGAAGCGCCGAATTACTACTCCCGGTAGGAGACAACAAAGCCGTGCGCGACATGGTTGAAATCGGCTTGGGCAGAACCGCCCGCCGCACTTACGAACTCAGCGAAATCAACATCGTCCCGTCCCGGCGGACCCGGTCCTCCAAGGACGTATCGACCGTCTGGCAATTGGACGCCTATCGGTTCGAGATCCCCGTCATCGCCCACCCGACCGACGCCTTGGTGTCACCCGAGTTCGCCATCGAATTGGGACGGCTCGGCGGTCTCGGGGTGCTCAACGGCGAGGGGCTGATCGGCCGGCACGCCGACGTCGCCGACAAGATCGCCCAGGTCCTGCGGGCCGCTGAGAAAGAAGATGATCCGGCCGTCGCCATCCGCTTACTGCAGCAACTTCATGCGGCGCCGCTTGACCTCGACCTCCTCGGCCAGGCGGTGGTCCGGGTCCGCGACGCCGGGGTCACCTCGGCCGTGCGGGTCAGTCCACAGAACGCCCAGGCGCTCACCCCCACGCTGGTTGCCGCCGGCATCGACCTGCTGGTCATCCAGGGCACCATCATCTCCGCCGAACGTGTCGCTTCCGACGGTGAGCCACTGAACCTCAAGACCTTCATTTCCGAACTGGACGTCCCCGTGGTCGCCGGCGGCGTCGCCGACCATCGCACGGCGCTGCACCTGATGCGCACTGGCGCTGCCGGGGTCATCGTGGGCTACGGCTCCACCGCCGGGGTGACGACCAGTGATGAGGTCCTCGGAATCAGCGTGCCGATGGCCACCGCGATCGCCGACGCCGCTGCAGCCCGCCGCGAGTACCTCGACGAGACCGGCGGTCGCTACGTTCACGTGCTCGCCGATGGGGATATCCACACCTCCGGGGAATTGGCCAAAGCGATCGCCTGCGGCGCCGACGCGGTGCTGCTCGGCACGCCGCTGGCGGCGGCCGCCGAAGCGCTCGGCGGCGGCTGGTACTGGCCGTCGGCCGCGGCGCATCCGTCGCTGCCGCGGGGTGCGCTGCTCGACGTCGAATTGGGTCAGCGGCCGTCGCTGGATCAGGTTCTCAACGGGCCGTCGGACGATCCGTTCGGGTCGCTCAACCTCGTCGGCGGCTTGCGGCGTTCGATGGCCAAGGCCGGGTATTGCGACCTCAAGGAATTCCAGAAGGTCGGCCTGACGGTCGGTAACTGACTGCACGCCTGCGCCCGTCGCCGAGGGACTTAGACTGTGCCGGTGCAAACGGTGGAACCCTCGGCCACTCCGCGACCCGTCCTGGTGGTCGACTTCGGCGCCCAGTACGCCCAGTTGATCGCGCGGCGGGTGCGGGAGTCCCGGGTGTTCTCCGAAGTGGTTCCCCACACCGTCACGGTCGAGGAGATCAAGGCCCGCGATCCCCAGGCCATCGTGCTCTCCGGCGGCCCGGCCAGCGTGTACGCCGACGGGGCACCGCAACTGGACCCCGCCCTCTTCGACCTGGGGGTGCCGGTGTTCGGCATCTGCTACGGCTTTCAGGCCATGGCCCAGGCGCTGGGTGGCACCGTCGCCCGCACCGGAACCAGCGAATATGGCCGTACCGACCTCAATGTGCTTGGTGGGCAACTGCACTCGGGGCTTCCCGGCATCCAGCCGGTATGGATGAGTCATGGTGACGCGGTCACTGACGCGCCTGCCGGTTTCGAGGTGGTGGCCACCAGTGCCGGAGCGCCGGTGGCGGCCTTCGAGGATCCCAGCCGCAAACTCGCCGGGGTGCAGTACCACCCCGAGGTCATCCACACCCCGCACGGCCAACAGGTGCTCAGCCGGTTTCTGCATGAGTTCGCCGGCATCGGAGCCACCTGGACCCCCGCCAACATCGCCGAGACACTCATCGAGTCGGTGCGCGAACAGGTCGGCAACGGTCACGCCATCTGCGGCCTGTCCGGGGGAGTGGACTCCGCGGTGGCCGCCGCGCTGGTTCAGCGCGCCATCGGTGACCGGCTGACCTGTGTGTTCGTCGACCACGGCCTGTTGCGGGCCGGGGAACGCGAGCAGGTGCAACGCGACTTCGTCGCCGCCACCGGGGCCCGACTGGTGACCGTCGATGCTGCCGAACGGTTCCTGGAGGCGCTGACCGGTGTCAGCAACCCCGAAGGTAAGCGCAAGATCATCGGCCGCGAGTTCATCCGCGCGTTCGAGGGTGCGGTGCGCGACCTGTCCTCCGACGCGGACATCGGGTTTCTGGTCCAGGGAACGCTGTACCCTGACGTCGTCGAATCCGGCGGCGGCAGCGGTACGGCCAACATCAAGAGCCACCACAACGTCGGGGGCCTGCCGCCGGACCTGAAGTTCAGCCTCGTCGAGCCGCTTCGGCTGTTGTTCAAGGACGAGGTTCGGGCGGTCGGCCGTGAGCTCGGGCTGCCCGAGGAAATCGTTGCGCGTCAACCATTCCCGGGTCCGGGACTGGGCATCCGGATCGTCGGTGAAGTGACTGCCGACCGGCTCGACACCCTGCGCCGGGCCGATTTGATCGCCCGGGAGGAATTGACCTCGGCCGGCTTGGACAACCAGATCTGGCAGTGCCCGGTGGTGCTGCTGGCCGACGTCCGCTCCGTCGGCGTGCAGGGCGACGGCCGCACCTACGGCCACCCAATCGTGCTGCGTCCGGTGTCCAGCGAAGATGCCATGACCGCCGATTGGACCCGGGTTCCCTACGAGGTGCTGGAACGTATTTCGACCCGGATCACCAACGAGGTACCGGAGGTCAATCGGGTGGTGCTGGATGTGACCAGCAAGCCGCCCGGCACCATCGAATGGGAGTAGCGCCGATCAGTCCGGATCGCCATCTAGAGACCGGGCAGGCAGTTGACGAAGGGGATGTAGCCCTTGCACAACTCAAAGATATTCGGCTGGTTCGGCGGTGGCGGGGCTGGCGGTATCGGCGTTGGGAAGAGGTTTGGACCTTCCCAGTAGCGAGCCGGAGCGCCGGTGATGACGTCGTAGTCGAAGTAGTAGGTGTGGCAGACGTTCATGTCCCACACCAGATCTGTCGGGGCACGGGGCGGATCATTGGGCATTGGTTGGCCCGGACACCACTGGAACGGCCCGTAGACATAGGCGTGGGCGGTACCGGTCCCCAGCCACAACCCGGCGGCTGCGGTGGCGGCCACCAGGGCGGTGGCGAGGCGGCCGGGTTTGCATCCCATTGCGGGAGGATACGTCGCTCGTTAAGTCCTTGACGCCGATTCGATTTCGGCGATCGATTCATCAAGTGCGGTATCGAAATCATGCTCGCTCTGCTGGGCGGTGAGCCCCTCGGTCAGGGCTCTGGAGAAGCTGGCGATCATGCCGTGGTTGCGGGACAACCGTTGGCAGGCCTCGGCACGGGTGTAGCCGCCGGATAGTGCCAGCACCCGCATCACCCGGGGATCGTCCACCAGGTCGCGATAGAGGTCGTCGGTCTCGGGCAGGGTCAGCTTGAGCATGATCTGCCGGCCGCCGCCCAGCCTGCCCAAGCCGGTGCTGATCGACTCTGTGAGTTGTTCCTCTGCTTGGGCTTTGGCGGGGCTGTGGATATCGACCTCGGGTTCGATGATCGGTACCAGCCCGGCGGCGAGGATCTGATCCGCGACGTCGAACTGCTGGCTGACCACTGCGTCAAGACCCTTGCCCGGCATAGTGATCAGCGAGCGCATCTTGGTGCCGAAGATGCCCATGACCCGGGCCCGGGTGAGCAGAGAATCCAGGTCGGGAATCGGCTTCATCAGCTGCGCACCGTCCTGCTCGGCAGCAAGGCCCTTGTCCACCTTGAGGATCGGCACGATGTTCTTGACCGTCCATAGATAGTCGGCGGTTGGCCGGCCTTCGATGTCGCGGTCCATGGTGTCCTGGAAAAGGATGGTGGCAAGTATCCGCTCCCCGTCGAAACTGGGACTGGTGATGATGCGGGTCCGCATCTGGTGGACGAGGTCGAACATCTGCTCATCGCCGGAGTAGGCGTCCTCAGCGATGCCGTACAGCTGCAGCGCCCTGGGTGTGCTGCCGCCGCTTTGGTCGAGTGCGGCTACGAAACCGTGGCCGCGGGTCATCTTCTCGGCCGGCGCGGGGGACGGTGCGGGGGACGGCGCGGGGTCCATGACCTCATGCTGCCAGACCTCTTGACGGCTGTCGGTGGGCAGGTGTTTACTCACTGGATCGAACATATATTCGAAAACAGATGGCGTCGATCCCGGCTGGAGGTGGGCGATGACGGCGGCAATTGCCCTAGAGAAACGGCAGCGTGACCGCGCTGAACAGGTAGAACAGCTGCGCCGCCAGATGGCGGCGGTCTCTGGCAAAGTCGGTGCCCGGTGGCGCCCCACCGAATCCGCAGCCGACCCTCTGCCGACCGGTGAGTCTTTGCTGGCGGTCCCCGACGCGCTGGCCGAGGCCCTTCCGGCCGGGTTGCCGAAGGGAACGGTTGCGGTGCTCTCCGGTGCCCGTTCGCTGCCGGTGGGGTTGGCTGCTGCGGTGAGTGCCGCCGGTGGTCACGTGGCCGTGGTCGGGATGCCCGGCTTCGGCCTGCTGGCAGCCGCCGAGATGGGTGCGGACCTCAGCCGGTTGGCGGTGATCCCGCAACCGGGCTCCGATCCGGTCGAGGTGGCCGCCGTGTTGATGGACGGGATGGACCTGGTGGTGCTCGGACTTGCCGGCCGCTGCGTCCCGGCCACCCGATCGCGGGCGGTGGTGGCCCGGGCGCGGCAGCGGGGGTGCACCCTGCTGGTTTCCGGCGGGCAGTGGCAGGGCGCCTCGATGCGGATGGACGCCCGGGTGTGCGGATATGAGATCACCGGCGGGTCCGGGTCCGGGTCCGCTGCGCCGGTGCCCGGTTGCGGCCGGATCAGCAGGGTTCGGGTATCGGTCCGGGCGCGGGGCCGACCGTGACCACGCGGGTTCTGGCCATCTGGTGCATGGACTGGCCGGCCGTGGCCGCCGCGGCTGCCGCCGGGTTGGAACCCACCGCCCAGATCGTGGTCACCTGCGCCAACCGGGTGGTCGCCTGTTCGGCCTCGGCCCGCATGGCCGGGGTGCGGCGCGGTCTGCGGCGGCGGGAGGCCCAGGCCCGCTGTCCGCAGGTGCATGTCGCTCTCGCCGACCCGGCCCGTGACGCCCGGTTCTTCGAGGGCGTGATCACCGCGGTGGACGATGTGGTGCCCCGGGCCGAGGTGCTCAGACCAGGCCTGCTGGCCCTGCCGGTGCGCGGCGCCGCCCGCTATTTCGGCTCCGAGCAGGCGGCCGCTGAACGCTTGGTCGACGCTGTCGCCGCCGCCGGTGCCGAATGTCAGGTCGGGGTCGCCGACCAGTTGCCCACCGCGGTGTTCGCCGCCAAGGCCGGTCGGGTGGTGCAGCCCGGCCAGGATGCGGCGTTCCTGGCGGGAATGTCCATCAGGCGGCTGGCCGGTGAGCCCAGCCTGTCCGGCCCTGGCCGGACCGAGTTGGCGGATCTGCTGTGGCGCATGGGAATTCGTACCTTAGGTCAGTTCGCCGCACTGCCGCGCGGGGATGTCGCGTCCCGGTTCGGGGCGGATGCGGTGATCGCTCATCGTCTCGCCCGCGGTGAACCCGGCCGCGGCCCCTACGGCCGCGATATTCCGCCAGAACTCGACGCGGTGCTGCAGTGTGACCCGCCGATCGACCGGGTCGACGCCGCGGCGTTCGCGGGACGCACGCTGGCGGCCGCCCTGCACCGCAGTCTGGAGGCGGCCGGGGTCGGGTGCACCCGGCTGGCCGTCCACGCCGTCACCGCCGGCGGTGCTGAACTGACCCGGGTGTGGCGGTGTGCGGAGCCACTGACCGAGGACGCCACCGCCGACCGGGTGCGCTGGCAACTCGACGGCTGGCTCACTTCTCGGCGGGCGGCCGGGCAGGGCCTCACCGGCCCGGTGATCCTGCTGCGCCTGCAGCCGGTGGAGGTGGTGTCCGCCGAGGCGCTCCAGCTGCCGCTGTGGGGTGGCCTCGGCGAGGAGGACCGGCTGCGGGCCCGGCGCGCCCTGGTCCGGGTGCAGGGCCTGTTGGGTCCCGACGCGGTGCAGGTCCCGGTGCTCAGCGGCGGACGCGGACCCTCCGAGCGGATCACGCTCATTGCGCTCGGGGACGAACCGGTACCCCGGGACGCCCCGGACCGGCCCTGGCCCGGCCAGCTCCCGCAACCCGCCCCGGCGGTGCTGCTGGAGTATCAGCCCGGCACCGTGGAAGTGCTTGACGCACAGAGCAACCCGGTTCGGGTGACCGCCCGCGGCATGTTCACCGCCGAACCCGTCCGACTGGACGGTGGCGAAACGCCCTATCGGGGTGAGCTGAGCTGGTGGGCCGGGCCGTGGTCGGTGGACGAGCGGTGGTGGGAATCCGAACGGTCCGGGCGCATCGCCCGGGCCCAGGTTCTGGTGGGCGACACCGCCCTGCTGTTGTGTTACCGGCAGCGCCGCTGGTACATCGAAGGCGTCTACGAATGATAAGGCGTCTACGAATGATTCGGACGCCGCTGAGTCAGGCGCCGGGCGAACGGACCCACCCGTTCGATGAACCGGGTGACGAACGCCTCCGGGTCAACGTCGATCCCCAACAGCCCCGCACCGTGTCGACGTCAGCGAAGACCGGCAGCAGCCTCACCGTGCTTCGGCGGCGGCCAACCGCTTGCGGAACCACTCCGGCCACGGCTGTTTCTCGAAGTTCTTGGCGTCCACGCAGACGTGGGTCAGAGCAGCCTCGGCGATCAGATCGGTACCGCGCTCGATCCGGTAGGTGCTGTGCAACGATGTCCGCCCCGGCGCCTCGATCACCACCGTGATCGCCAACTCGTCGTCGAACTGCGCGGGCCGGCGAAACCGCAACTCCGCGGCAACCACCACAAAGTCGATGCCGCGTTCGGTCAAAGCCGCATAACCCCCGAACAATTCACGCAGCGCCTCGGAGTGGGCCATGTCCACCCAGGTGAGGTAGTGACCGTTGAACGCCCGGCCCTGCATATCGCATTCGACGTAGCGCACCCGCAGTCGCAATGCGAACTGGGCGCCGGCGCTCACGCAGCTTCGTCGATGGAGAAGTTGGTGATGCCGTCCCAGTCGACCAGCGTCCACCCGGTCACCGGATTGCCGTTGAGCACCACCCGGCCGGTATTGGGCAGCGGGTGATCGGTGAGCAGGTTGCGCTTGCCGTTACGGGCGTTCATCAACGTCCAGATCATGATCGCCAACCCGCTGGAGAACGCCAACGGCTTCTCGTCGCCGCTGTCGTAGATCGTCTGCACCGCCGCGGTGAACGCCGCGTTGAAATCGTCGCCATTCACCGAGCCGGGGATGCCGAACCGGCGATCACCCTTGAGCCAGCCCTCCGGGCCCAACAGGAACGTCCCGGAGGTATCCGACATCGGGACACCCTCGAACCACCCAGCCGGGATCTCGTTGAGTCCTGGCAGCACCGTGACCTGCTCGCCCAACGCTTTGGCCGCCGGGGCCGCGGTCTGCTGCGTGCGCAGCATCGCCGAGGCGAACACACCGTCGTAGTTGTTGCCGACCAGTTTGTTGGCCAGCTCCTCCGCTTGCTGCTGGCCGGCCGGCGTCAACCCCGGTCCGGGCACGACGGTGGACGCGATGTCAGCGGCGTTGGCTTCCGACTCCGCGTGCCGGATGAAGGTCAGCGTGATGTTGCGGACGTCGGGGGCGGGCTGGCCGCCGCACGAGGCCACCAGCATCACCGACATCAGCATGGCCAGTGCCGAGGACATTCTCCGAGCGCGCGAAACGTACATATGGACAGCGTGCACTGTTCGCCGCCCCGGCGGGGACAATTTGAGCGAGTGCGACCATTCGACAGACCAATCAGTCAAGGAGCGGCAATGGCAATCGACCCCTCGGCAATCGGCGCAGTCACCGAACCCAAGCTCTACGAGTGGACCGACCGGGACACCTTGCTCTATGCACTGGGCGTCGGAGCCGGAACCGGCGACCTGGCTTTCACCACCGAGAACAGCCACGACGTCGCCCAGCAGGTACTACCCACCTTCGCGGTGATCTGCTGCATGGGTTTCGCCGCCGCCCCACTGGTGGGCAGCTTCAACTGGGGCACGTTGCTGCACGGGTCCCAGGAAATCCGGCTGTCGGCGCCGCTGCCGGCGGCCGGGGCGCTGTCGGTCGTCGCCGAGGTGGCTGACATCCAGGACAAGGGCGAGGGCAAGAACGCCATCATCATGCTGCGCGCCCGCGGCAGCGACCCCGACACCGGCACGCAGATCGCGGAGACGTTGACCACGCTGGTCATCCGCGGCGACGGCGGGTTCGGCGGGCAGCCCGGGCAGCGGCCGGCCGCCCCGGAGTTCCCCGACCGCGAACCCGACGCCCGCATCGCCCTGCCCACCGGTGCGAACCAGGCACTGATCTACCGGCTCTCCGGTGACCGCAACCCGCTGCACAGCGACCCCTGGTTCGCCCGGGAACTGGCCGGTTTCCCCACGCCGATCCTGCACGGGCTGTGCACCTACGGCTTCGCAGGCCGCGCGCTGCTGGCCGAACTGGCCGGCGGCGAGGCGGCCAAACTCACCGCGATGGCGGCGCGTTTCTCGTCCCCGGTCTTCCCCGGCGAGACGCTGACCACCTCGATCTGGCGCACCGATCCTCGCCGGGCGGTCTACCGCACGGAGGCGGCCGGCACCGACGGCTCCAACGCCCGCATCGTCCTGGACGACGGCGTGGCGGAGTACGCCGACTAGATGACGCCCTAGATGACGCCGCCCATCGCCAGACCGATGCCGTAGGTGATCGCCATCGCGATGGCGCCGCCGACCACTACTCGCTGGGTGGCGCGGACCGGATCGGCGCCGCCGAGGCGGGCACTGATCCAACCGGTGATCCCCAGCGCGATCAGCACCGCCACAAACGTGATGGGAATCCGGGTCATCGGCGGTGTCAGCAGGATCGCCAGCATCGGCAGCAGCGCCCCGATGGTGAAGGAGATCGCCGAGGAGATCGCGGCGTGCCACGGATTTGTGAGCTCGTCTGGATCGATCCCGAGTTCGATGTCCACGTGCGCGGCGAAAGCATCGTGGTCGGTCAGTTCGCGGGCGACGGTCCGGGCTGTCTCTTCCGATAATCCCTTAGCCCGGTAGAGCCCGACGAGTTCCCGGAACTCCTCCTCGGGTTTCTCGGCGAGCTCCCAGCGTTCCTTGGCCAGCAGTGCTTTCTCGGTGTCGCGCTGGGTGCTCACCGACACGTATTCGCCCAGCGCCATGGACAGTGCCCCGGCTACCAGGCCCGCCATACCGGCGGCGAAGATGGGTCCGCGGTCGGTGGTGGCGGCCGCCACGCCGATCACGATGCCGGCCACCGAGACGATGCCGTCATTGGCGCCCAGCACGCCGGCGCGCAGCCAGTTCAGTTTGGTGTTGATGGCGCCGACGTGTGGTTCGGCGGGATGGGTTTCTGCAGTCACTGCATGAGCGTAGGGTCAACCGCAACACTTGTCCTATCGAATGTGTGTTCGATACCCTTGTCCGGGTGGGCTGGAATGACGGACCGCCGACCTGGGCGGAGATGGAGCGGGTGCTCAACAGCCGGCCGCCGCTCGCCGAGCCGGCCGCCGACGGCAGCGACGGCCCTGTGTGGTCACGCAAGCGTGCCGGCTATCAGGCACCCGATCTCGACCCACCGAGGCCGACGGTGCCCTACGCCGAATTGCACGTCCATTCGGCGTTCAGCTTTCTCGACGGCGCCAGCACCCCGGAGGAGCTGGTCGAGGAGGCGGCGCGGCTGGGTCTGCGGGCGATCGCGATCACCGACCATGACGGTCTGTACGGGGTGGTTCGGTTCGCCGAGGCGGCTCGGGAACTTCAGATGCCGACAGTGTTCGGAGCCGAGTTGTCCCTGGGTGAAATGTCGTCGCGAAATATCGCCCGAACCCAAGAGCCTGACCCGCCCGGCCCGCATCTGCTGGTCCTCGCCCGCGGCCCGGAAGGGTACCGCCGGCTGTCCCGCCAACTGGCTGCCGCCCACCTGGCGGGCGGGCAGAAGGGCAGGCCGCGCTATGACTACGACGCACTGACCGAAGCCGCCGGGGGTCACTGGCACATTCTGACCGGTTGCCGTAAAGGCCATGTGCGCCAGGCGCTCTCGGCCGGCGGCCCAGAGGCGGCCGCTGCCGCGCTGGCTGATCTGGTGGACCGGTTCGGCACCAATCGGGTCGGCATCGAGCTCACCCACCACGGCCACCCCCTCGACGACGAGCGCAATGCCGCACTGGCCGAGTTGGCCCCGCGGTTCGGGGTGAGTGTGGTGGCCACCACCGGTGCGCATTTCGCCGGGCCGGCCCGGGGCAGGCTGGCGGCGGCCATGGCGGCGATCCGAGCCCGCCAGTCCCTGGATGACGCGGCCGGCTGGCTGGCCCCGATGGGCGGGGCGCATCTGCGCTCCGGTGCCGAGATGGCCCGGCTGTTCACCCAGCACCCGCAGGCCGTCACCGCCGCGGCCGATTTGGGTGAGCAGTGCGCCTTCGAGTTGGCGCTCATCGCCCCGCAGCTTCCGCCGTTCGACGTTCCTGCAGGGCACACCGAGGACAGTTGGCTGCGCGAACTGGTCATGATCGGGGCTGCGCAGCGGTACGGGCCGAGGGCCGCTGCGGGGCGCGCATATGCCCAGATCGAGCGGGAACTCGCCGTCATCGCCGACCTGAAGTTCCCGGGTTACTTCCTGGTGGTGCATGACATCACCGGGTTCTGCCGTCGCAACAACATCCTCTGCCAGGGCCGGGGTTCGGCAGCCAACTCGGCGGTCTGCTACGCCCTGGGGGTCACTGCGGTGGACCCGATCGCCAACGGCCTGCTCTTCGAACGGTTTTTGTCACCCGCCCGCGACGGGCCGCCCGACATCGACATCGACATCGAATCGGACTTACGGGAGCAGGTCATCCAGTACGTCTACCGGCGCTACGGCCGCGACTACGCCGCGCAGGTGGCCAACGTGATCACCTACCGCGGCCGCAGTGCGGTCCGCGACATGGCCCGCGCGCTGGGGTTCTCCCAAGGTCAGCAGGACGCCTGGAGCAAACAGGTCAGCCGATGGAGTTCGGTTGCGGATTCCCCTGACCTCGAGGGCATTCCCGAACAGGTGGTGGATCTGGCCGTGCAGATCAAGGATCTGCCCCGGCACATGGGCATCCACTCCGGCGGCATGGTGATCTGTGACCGACCGATCGCCGACGTGTGCCCGGTGGAATGGGCCCGGATGCCGGGCCGCAGTGTGCTGCAGTGGGATAAAGACGACTGTGCGGCAATCGGTTTGGTGAAATTCGATCTGCTCGGCCTGGGCATGCTGTCGGCTTTGCATTACGCCATCGACCTGGTCGGCGAACACAAGGGTGTCGAGGTCGATCTGGCCACGCTGGACCTGTCCGAGGCGGCCGTCTACGAGATGCTGCAGCGCGCCGACTCCGTCGGGGTCTTCCAGGTGGAGTCCCGGGCGCAGATGGCCACCCTGCCCCGCCTGAAACCCAGGGTGTTCTACGACCTGGTGGTCGAGGTCGCACTGATCCGGCCCGGCCCCATTCAGGGCGGCTCTGTGCATCCCTATATCAAGCGCCGCAACGGCCTTGAGCCGGTCGTCTACGACCACCCGTCGATGGAGTCGGCATTGCGAAAGACGTTGGGGGTCCCGCTGTTCCAGGAACAGCTCATGCAGGTGGCGGTGGACTGCGCGGGTTTCTCGGCGGCCGAGGCCGATGAATTGCGCCGCGCCATGGGCTCCAAACGGTCGACCGCCAAGATGCGACGGCTGCGGGACCGGTTCTACGCCGGGATGGCTCAGCGGCACGGCATCACCGGGGAAGTGGCCGACCGGATCTACGAGAAGCTGGAGGCATTCGCCAATTTCGGCTTCCCGGAGAGCCATTCGCTGTCCTTCGCCTCACTGGTGTTCTACTCCTCGTGGTTCAAGCTGCATCACCCGGCGGCGTTCTGTGCGGCGCTGCTGCGCGCCCAGCCGATGGGCTTCTATTCCCCGCAGTCACTGGTCGCCGACGCGCGCCGGCACGGGGTGGTGGTGCACGGTCCGTGCGTGAACGCCAGCCTCACCCACGCCACGCTGGAGAGCCACGGCACGCAGGTCCGACTCGGATTAGCCGCAGTGCGCCACATCGGCGCCGATCTGGCGCAACGCATCGTCGACGAACGGCACGCCGGTGGCCCGTTCACATCCCTGCTGGATCTGACCGGGCGGGTTCAATTGTCCGTGCCCCAGACCGAGTCCCTGGCCACCGCCGGTGCGCTGGGTTGTTTCGGTGTCACCCGCCGGGAGGCCCTGTGGGCGGCCGGCGCCGCCGCGGCCGAACGCCCGGACCGGCTTCCGGGGGTGGGCTCGTCCTCACACGTGCCCGCGCTACCGGGGATGAGTGCGTTGGAGTTGGCGGCCGCCGACGTCTGGGCTACCGGGGTATCACCGGACAGTTATCCGACGCAGTTCCTGCGCAAGGATCTCGATGCGCTCGGTGTCATCCCGGCCGATCAGTTGGGGTCGGTGCCGGATGGCAGCCGGGTGCTGGTCGCCGGCGCGGTCACCCATCGGCAGCGCCCCGCCACCGCCCGGGGGGTAACGTTCGTGAACATCGAGGACGAGACCGGCATGGTCAACGTGTTGTGCACACCCGGGGTGTGGGCGCGGTACCGGCGGGTGGCCCAGGGTGCGGCGGCGCTGCTGATCCGGGGCCAGGTGCAGAACGCCAGCGGGGCGGTGACGGTGGTGGCCGATCGGATCGGACCGCTGAGGATGACGGTGCAGTCCCGCTCCCGCGACTTCCGCTAGCACGCCGACGTTCAGCCGTACTCTTCTGAGCATGACACTGAACCTCACCGCCGACGAAGTCCTCACCACCACCCGATCGGTACGCAAGCGGCTGGACTTCGACCTACCGGTACCCCGTGAGGTTCTGATGGAGTGCCTTGACATTGCTTTACAGGCGCCCACCGGCTCAAACTCCCAGGGCTGGCAGTGGATGTTCATCGAGGATCCCGCCAAGAAGAAGGCGCTGGCTGACATCTACCGTGCCAACGCGACCCCCTACCTCGATCTGCCCAAGCCTGTCCGCGGGGACATCCGCGATGAGCAGATGGACGCCGTGATGAACTCCGCGAAGTATCTCAACGAGAACATGGAAAAGGCGCCGGTGATGATGATCCCACTGCTGGAGGGCCGCCCGGATGGCGCCCCGATCGGCATGCAGGCCTCCTACTGGGGGTCGATCCTGCCCGCGGTGTGGAGCTTCATGTTGGCGCTGCGGGAGCGCGGCCTCGGAACGGCGTGGACCACGCTGCACCTGATCGGTGACGGAGAAAAGCAGGCCGCCGATCTACTGGGCGTCCCGTTCGAGGACTACACCCAGGGTGGGTTGTTTCCCATCGCCTACACCAAGGGCACCGACTTCAAGTTGGCCAAGCGACTTCCCGCCGAGCAGCTGACGCACTGGGACACTTGGTAATCGGTTGATTCAACAGCCGCCCGGGAAGCCGTGCTGGCGCCAGGCCTCGTAAGCCGCCACTGCCGCGGCATTGGACAGATTCAAGGACCTTCGGCCCGGCAGCATTGGGATGCGGACCTTCTCAGTGATGTGCGGATCGGCGAGCGTGGCCTCATCCAGACCCGTGGGTTCGGGGCCGAACAACAGGACATCGCCAGGCAGATAGCGGATTTCAGCGAAGGATCGTGTGG
>NZ_JBILVF010000004.1:0-62092 GCF_044370595.1 Mycobacterium sp. | reverse complement strand
CTCTGGAGCCGTTGGCCAGTGCGCTCGGGGTGAGTCCCGTCGTAGAGGAGCGACTGGTCGAGGTCGACTACGGCGACTGGACCGGCAGGCAAATCTCGGAACTGGTCAAGGAGCCGTTGTGGTCGGTAGTCCAGCAACAGCCCAGCGCGGCGGTGTTCCCCGGCGGTGAGGGGCTGGCTCAGGTTCAGGCCCGGGCGGTGGCGGCGGTTCGCGAACATGACCGCAGGCTCGCTGCCGAACACGGTGCCGATGTGCTCTGGGTGGCCTGTACGCACGGGGACGTGATCAAGGCCGTGCTGGCCGACGCGCTGGGCACCCACCTCGACAGCTTCCAGCGCATCACCGCCGACCCGGCCTCGATGAGCGTGATCCGCTACACCGAACTTCGTCCTTTCGTCGTGCACGTCAACCACACCGGTGCGCAGTTGGCATCGGCCTTGACCGCCCTCGCGCGTCCGGTGGACAGTTCTGGGGACGCGGTTGTCGGCGGGTCGACCGACTGACGTGGCACCGACGATGTGGCTGCTGTGCTGTGGGTTTGCTTTGGCTTTCCGTTGACACCGGTATTTTGGGGGTAACCATGACCCGCGCAATCCACGTCTTCCGCACCCCGGACCGGTTCGTCGCCGGGACGGTGGGGCAACCCGGCAATCGGACGTTCTACCTGCAGGCGGTGCACGATAAGCGGGTGGTGTCGGTGGTTCTGGAGAAGCAGCAAGTGGCGGTGCTGGCCGAGCGGATCGGGGCACTGCTGGCCGAAGTGCATCGCCGGTTCGGTACCCCAATGCCGCCGGAGAGCGATGTGGAGGATCTCAGCCCGTTGCTCACCCCGGTCGACGCCGAGTTCCGGGTGGGGACGATGGGCTTGGGCTGGGATGCCGAGGCGCAGAGTGTCGTTGTCGAATTGTTGGCGGTCAGCGACACCGCATTCGACGCGTCGGTGATTCTCGACGACGCCGAGGAGGGTCCGGACGCGGTGCGGGTGTTCCTGTCCCCGGAATATGCCCAGCAGTTCGCCGCCCGGTCTCAGCGGCTGATCTCCGCAGGCCGGCCGCCGTGCCCGCTCTGCGACGAACCCCTGGACCCCGACGGGCACCTCTGTGTGCGCACCAACGGCTATCGCCGCGCCCCGCTCTACGGGGATATCGCCGGGGACGACATGGGCGGCGACACCGGCGACGACACGGGCGGCGACACCGGGGACGACACCGGGGACGACCCGGCGTCGTGACAATCCCGTCCCGCGACACCTTGCAGCACGGCGAGTTGGCCGTTGTCGGTCGTATCCGGTCGGCCAGCAACGCCACCTTCCTCTGCGAGGCGCGGTTTGAGGACCGCGTTGAACAGTGCGTCTACAAGCCGATCGCCGGTGAACAGCCGCTCTGGGATTTTCCCGACGGCACACTGGCCGGCCGGGAATACGGGGCGTTCCTGATTTCTGAGGCGCTGGACTGGAATATCGTGCCGCACACCATCATTCGGCAGGGTCCTGCGGGTCTGGGGATGGTGCAGGCCTGGGTGGAGCAGCCCGAAGATCCGTCGGGTACGGGTCTGGTCGACCTGTGTCCGGCCGATTCGGTCCCGGAGGGTTATCTCGCGGTCCTCACCGCCTACGACTACGCCGGCGGGGAGGTGTCACTGGTGCATGCCGACGACCCGGGGCTGCGCAGGATGGCCGTCTTCGACGTGATCGTCAACAACGCCGACCGTAAGGGCGGCCACATCCTGACCGGCTCCGATGGGGTGGTGTACGGGGTGGATCACGGCATCTCGCTGCACACCCACGACAAGCTGCGAACAGTGCTGTGGGGCTGGGCCGGTAAGCCGATCGACGACGAAACCCTCGAGTCGCTGCGCGGCCTGGAGAACCGCCTGGGTGGAAAACTGGGCAGCCGGCTGCGGCGGCACATCACAGCCGCGGAAGTGGACGCGTTATGTCGTCGTGTCCGTGCAGTGGTGGCCGACCCGGTGATGCCCACTCCGGCCGGCCGCCAACCGCTGCCCTGGCCGGCGTTCTGATCCCCGGCGGCGGCGCGACCGGTCGCTGCTCGGACGTGGTGCGAGGCCGTTGTCGCCGGGTGAAGTCCAGGATGACCGCCCCCCACGCCAGGATCGCCGTACCCAGAACCATGCCGCCGAGGAGGTCGGCGAAGGTGTGCGCGCCGGTGAAGATCGCGAGGCCGACGACGACGAGCACGCTCTCGGCGACCAGAAACCCGAGCGACACCTTCGCAAGGCGACTGTCTCCGGCAGCCAGACATACCGCGATCATTCCGAACAGTGTGGTGGCGACGGTGACGTGGCCGGACGGGAACGAATGCGGATAAATCGTGGCTTTGAGGGTCTCCTCGACCCCCACGCCCACCCCGACCGCCCCGGTGACCAGGACCAGCGCGACCGGTGATCGCATCCGCAACGAAAGCAGTGAGCCGCTGAGCACTGCCGCGATCAGGGCATGGAGTGGGTCACCGAGGAACCGCCAGAGTTCGACCGCCAACTCGCCCCGGCGGTCGGTGCGGTGCTTGTCGCTCCAGTTCTCCAGCGCGGTGTCGATCGACACCAACCAGTCGGCGTTCATCCCGACCGTCAGGGCACCCAGTAACGCGGACAGGCCGGCGGCCACCAGAACCAGCGCCACCCGGCCTCGGGTGAACACGGCCGCCAGCAGCAAGCACCCGGCTACGGCGGCGACGATCAGTGCAAACAGTGTGGGTGTGATCGCCCCATTCTGGCCCACAGTCACCCGCTGCGCCGCATGCAGGCCTACTGGCCGGTTGGCAGCGGCTCCCAGTGCATGATGCCGCTGTCGGCTTCCAGCGAAAGGTGCAGCTTGCCGTCGGAGAGCAGGTAGCTGCGCACCCGGTCCAGGGCCGCCGCGACCTGGGCGTCGTTGGAGGGCTGCGGACACATCATCTTCGTCAGGGCGATCGGCCCGAAGCTCAGCGAGCCCGAATCGGCCGACCCTGCTTCGCTGGTCCAGGTGGAGTTGCCGCGGTTACAGTCCACCCGGAAACCCGCCTTGCCGTCATCGCCGAACGTCACGGTGTACTCGGCGGGAGCCTCAATCGTGGTGCTGGGTTGTTCGTCGCTCATCGACTCGATGCTCAGCAGCTGCCAGGTGGTGCCGATCAGCGGAACCGGCGCGGGTTTCGATCCGCAGGCGGCGATGCCGAACAGGGTGGTGACCGTCAGGGCCCCGACGGTGAGGACGTTACGCATGCCGGCAAATTTACCGTCCGCCGGTGCGGGGTCCCGGGCGACGCCACACCGACGGTTCGGAGATACTTGCGGGGTGAGTCGCACCGACGCCGAACTGGCCGCTGATCTGGCCCAGGAGGCGGGTCGGCTGCTGCTGGCGGTCCGCGAGGAGGTGGGCCATGATTTCCCGCCCGCCCTCGGTGACGCCGGCGACGTCCGGGCCAACGATTTGCTGTTGCGCCGGCTGCGGTCGGAGCGGCCCGGCGACGCGGTGCTCTCCGAGGAGGCGCACGACGATCTGGCCCGGCTGCGTGCCGACCGGGTGTGGATCATCGATCCCCTTGACGGCACCCGTGAGTTCTCCATGCCGCGCCGGGAGGATTGGGCCGTGCATGTCGCGCTGTGGCAGCGGACATCCGGTTCCGACGGGGTGATCACCGACGCGGCGGTGGCGCTGCCGGCACTGGGAGAGGTGCACCGCAGCGACACCGTCAACCCGCCGCCACCGGCACCGGCCGGGCCGATCCGCATCGTTGCCAGCGCCAATGCGGCGTTGTGGCTGTTGCGCGATCGGCTCGACATCGAGTTCATCCGGATCGGTTCAGCGGGAGCCAAGGCGATGGCGGTGGTCCGTGGCGATGCCGACGCCTACATTCACGCTGGCGGCCAGTGGGAGTGGGACTCAGCGGCACCCGCCGGTGTGGTGAAAGCCGCAGGCCTGTACGCCACCCGGCTCGACGGATCCCCGCTGCGCTACAACCAGCCCGATCCCTACCTGCCGGACTTCTTGATGTGCCGGCCAGAGGTGGCCGAGATGTTGCTCGACGCGATCTGGCTGGCCAGCTGATGCGGTCCTGGTCAACCGCCGACGTCCCCGAACTGTCCGGCCGGGGTCCGCAACTGCGTCTCTACGACAGCGCGGATCGGGGCGTCCGACCCACCGCGCCGGGGCCCACGGCCACCATGTACGTCTGCGGGATCACCCCCTACGACGCCACCCACCTGGGCCACGCCGCCACTTATCTGGCCTTTGACCTGGTCTACCGGGTGTGGCTGGACAACGGCCATCGGGTGCATTACGTGCAGAACGTCACCGACGTCGACGACCCGCTGTTCGAGCGGGCCGAGCGCGACGGGGTGGACTGGCGTGAGCTGGGAACCCGGGAAACCCAACTGTTTCGGGAGGATATGGCCGCCCTGCGGGTGCTGCCGCCGCAGGACTACGTCGCCGCCACCGAGGCAATCGACGAGGTCATCGAGATGGTGGAGAAACTGCTGGCATCCGGTGCGGCCTACATCGTCGACGACCCGGTTAACCCGGACGTGTACTTCCGGGCCGACGCCGGTATCCAGTTCGGGTACGAGTCCAACTATGACCGTGCCACCATGCTGCGGTTGTTCGCCGAGCGCGGGGGAGACCCGCAGCGCCCCGGGAAGACCGACCCGCTAGACGCACTGCTCTGGCGGACTCACCGCACAGGGGAGCCAAGCTGGCCCTCTCCGTTCGGGGCCGGGCGTCCAGGTTGGCACATCGAGTGCGCCGCAATCGCGCTGAGCCGCATCGGTTTTGGATTCGATGTCCAAGGCGGGGGCAGCGACCTTATCTTCCCGCACCACGAGTTCTCCGCCGCGCACGCTGAATGCGCCACCGGTCAGCGCCGCTTCGCCCGGCACTATGTGCACGCCGGCATGATCGGTTGGGACGGCCACAAGATGTCCAAAAGTCGCGGCAATCTGGTGCTCGTCTCGGCGTTGCGGGCCCAGGGCATCGATCCCGCGGCAATCCGGCTGGGCCTGTTGGCCGGGCACTACCGTGCCGACCGGTTCTGGAGCGACGGGTTGCTCACCGAGGCTGTTGCGCGGCTGCGGCGGTGGCGTTCGGCAACGGCTCTGGCCTCCGCTCCGGATGCAGGTGATCTGGTCGCCCGAGTCCGCCGCTATCTTGCCGATGATCTCGACACTCCGAAAGCCCTTGCCGCCGTAGACGGCTGGGTCGACGATGCGCTGGAATACGGCGGACGCGATGCAGCCGCGCCGGGATTGGTGGGGGCCGCACTGGACGCCCTACTGGGCATTCGTTAGATGAGTGTCGATCGCCCCATGGGTTAGGTTGAACCATGCGTAAGTGGATTGTCCTGGTCGTAGCCCTTCTCGTCGCTGCCCTGACTGGCTGCGCTACCTCGGCCAATCAGGCCGAACAGACTGGGGTCACGTCGGTTCCATCGCGTCCCGGCGGTCCGGTCACCCCCGACCAGGCCCGCGAGATCGCCAAGGAGGCCTACATCTACGGCTTCCCGATGGTCGACAGCTACCGGATCCAATACTCTTATTTCATCGACCCATCGAGCCCAGAGTACAAGGGTCCGTGGAACCAGGTACACAGTGTGGCAAGGGTTTTCACCCCGGCCGACACCGCGGTCCAGAGCCCGAACTCAGACACCCCCTACTCGATGCTGGGCGCGGACCTGCGTGCGGAGCCGCTGGTGCTGTTCGTCCCGCCGATCGACTCCGACCGCTACTACTCGCTGCAGTTCATCGACGGTTACACCGCCAACTTCGCCTATGTCGGAAGTCGCGCCACCGGCACCGAAGGCGGCCTGTTTCTGCTCGCGGGGCCCAACTGGAGCGGGCCCAAGCCGGACGGGATCAAAGAGGTCATCAAGTCCGACACCGATTTCGCCCTGGTGGCCTATCGGACCCAGTTGTTCGGTCCGGACGATCTGGAGAGCGTCAAGAAGATTCAGACCGGGTATAAAGCCGAGTCGCTGTCCAGCTTCCTCAATAGGGGCACCGCGGCCGAGGCGCCGGCCATCGAGTGGCCCACCCCGCTGTCGCCGGAGGACCAGAAGACCTCGTTGCGGTTCTTCGACCTGCTCGACTTCCAATTGAAGTACGCCCCCGTCATGGATTCCGAGAGGGAACTACGGGCGCGGTTCGCGTCGATCGGCCTCACCGGTGACGGAAAGTTCAAGTCCGAGAGCCTTTCCCCGGAGATGGCTGAGGCGTTCAAGGCCGGCATGGCCGATGCCTGGACCGAGTTCGCCACCTTCAAGAAGGACAAGATCGACACCGGCGAGGTGAAGTCGGGGGACCTGTTCGGGGCGAAGGAGGACCTCAAGGGCAACTACCTGTACCGGATGGCGGCGGCTGTGATCGGTATCTACGGGAACTCTAAGCAAGAGGCCATCTACCCGGTGCTGTCCACCGACTCCGACGGTGCCCCGCTCACCGGTACCAACAGGTACACCCTGACGTTTCCGGACGGTCAGTTGCCGCCGGCGAACGCCTTCTGGTCGGTGACCATGTACAAGCTGCCGGAGTCGCTGCTGGTGGACAACCCCATCAACCGCTACGTCATCAACTCACCGATGCTGCCCGACCTGGTGAGGAATCCCGACGGCAGCATGACGCTCTACATCCAGAACAGTCCGCCGGAGTCCGATAAGCAGGCCAACTGGCTGCCCGCGCCGCCGGGACCGTTCCAAGTCTTCATGCGGGTGTACTGGCCCAAACCCGAGGCACTCGACGGCACCTGGCAGCCGCCGAAACTGGTGAACGTCGGCTGACTCGACCTGTCCCGGTTGCTGCTCAAAGCACTGCCGTCCCGTAGCTGCCCACCTGACTGACCAGGTAGCGCAGTTGGTCGGTGGCCGAGCCGAAGGTCTGCTCGATGGCGGTCAGTCGCGCGGCGTAGTGCGCGATCGGGTACTCGGCGGTGACACCGATTCCGCCGTGCAACTGGATTGACTCCTCGGCGATGTGCTTGCCGGAGCGGGCGATCTGCAACTTGGCGCGGGAGGCCACTACCGGGTCGAACCGGCCGTCGGCGATAGACATCGCCAGGTAGTAACTCATGCTGCGGGCCAGTTCCAGCGACACGTACATATCCGCGGCGCGCTGGGTCAGGGTTTGGAAGGTTTTCAGTGGAACCCCGAACTGCTTGCGGGTCTTGAGGTAATCCGTTGTCAGACGGAGTGATTCGTCCATAACCCCGACTGCCTCGGCGCACAGCGCCGATTGGAACCTGATGACCGCCGCCTCGATGTCGTCGCTGGCGTCCCCACCGGCACCGAGTGGTTGAGCCGGGGTGTCGTTCAGGGTGATCTCGGCCCCGCGCTGACCGTCGAACGTGCGGTAGCCGTGCCGGGTGACCGCTGTGCCGTCATTGCCGGCGTCCACCAGGAAAAGTCCTGGACCGCCGGCCGGCAGTGCGGCACTGACCAGCAGGATGTCGGCACTGTCACCGGCCAGCACCGGGTTCTTGCGGCCCGAGAGGGTCCACGATCCGCCCTCGTCGGTGGCCCGGGTGGTCAGCTGGCTGGCACCGCGCCGACCTGGTTCGGTGTGCGCGAAGGCCAGCAGCCGATCGCCGCTCGCCACCTCGTCGAGCAGGCCGCGCTGCTCGGCTGACCCGTGCTCGGCGATCACCGCGCCGGGGATCAACGCCGCCGCCGCGACCGGCTCGGGGGCCAGCCTCCGGCCGAACTCGGTCATCACCACCATCACCTCGATGGGGCCGGACGCATCGGGGTCCCCGGGGGATTCCAAGCCGAGGCCGAGGATGCCGATTTCGGCAAGCTGACCCCACACGTCTTCGCTCCAGCCGGGTCCGGAATCGAGAGAGGCGTCGACAACCTTGTTGCGTTTCTCGGTGTCGTAGGCGCGGGCGAGGACATCACGGGTGGTGTCGGCGAGCAGCTGCTGCTCTTCGGTCAGGTCGAAGTTCACCGAATATCTCCTTACAGGCCCAAGATCGTCGAGGCGATGATGGTGCGTTGCACTTCATTGCTGCCGCCGTAGATCGAGGTCTTGCGGAAGTTGAGGTAGCGGGGGGCGGCGTGCTGCGCCCAGTCTGGGGAGTCGATGGTGTCGCCGGCCTCGAACGGCAGTGCGTCCGGCCCGGCGACCTCCACCAGCAGGTCGGTGACGGCCTGCTGTAGCTGGGTGCCGCGCAGTTTGAGAATCGACGATGCTGGGTTCGGCTTGCCGCTGGCCTCATCGCCGCTGACCCGCAGCTGGGTCAGCTCCAGGGCCAGTAGTTCGTTCTCGACCTCGGCCACCCGGGCGGCGAACAGCGGATCCTCCATGAGGGTGCTGCTGCCCAGCGGGGTTTTGGCCGCGCGCTCTTTGACCTCGGTCAGCCACACCTTGGTGGTGCCCACCCGCGCGATGCCGGTGCGCTCGTTGGACAGCAGGAACTTGGCGTAGCTCCATCCCGCGTTCTCCTCGCCGACAAGCAGGTCCGCCGGAACCCGGACATCCTCGAACCAGACCTCGTTGACTTCGTAGCTCCCGTCGATCAGCTTGATCGGGCGCACCGTGATACCGGGGGTGTTCATTTCGGCGAGGATGAAGGAGATGCCCGCCTGTTTCTTCGGCGCATTCGGGTCGGTACGGGCCAGCAGGAAAATCCAGTCGGCGAACTGGCCCAGCGTCGTCCAGGTCTTCTGGCCGTTGATGACATAGTGGTCACCGTCGCGGATCGCGGTGGTGCGCAACGACGCCAGATCAGATCCGGCCTCGGGTTCTGAGAAGCCCTGGCACCACCAGATATCCAGGTTGGCGGTCGCAGGTAGGAAGCGCTCCTTGAGTTCCTGGGAGCCGAACTGCGCGATCACCGGGCCGACCATGCTGGCGTTGAAGGCCAGCGGTTCCGGGACGCAAGCCATCCGCAGTTCCTCAGCCCAGATCTGGCGCTGCAGCGGAGTCCAGTCTTTGCCGCCCCATTCGACCGGCCAGTTCGGCACCGCCAGTCCGGCTTCGTTCAGGATCCGCATCGAGGTGACGGCGTCATCGGGATAGTTCAGGGCTTCGTTACGGGCCCGTTCCCGGATATCAGCCGGAAATTTGGTGGTGAAGAATTCGCGCAGTTCGTCGCGGAAGGCGGCGTCGGCGTCGCTGAGAGCGAGTTTCACGATGACTACCTCGATTCGGTGGGTGCCCCTGACAGCACGTTAGCGCAGAGGTAACGCCTCGTTGCCAGCGCTCCGCCGCTAGCGTCCGCGTCGGCGCAGGTAGCGCTCGAACTCTGCGGCCAAAGTGTCGCCGTCCACCTTCGACATCGCTTCGTTGACGTCGATCTCGGCGTCCCCGCGGGCTTCAAGGCTGGCGACGTAGTCGGCGATCTCATCGTCTTCCGCGGTCATCTCGGTGACCGCCTGTTCCCATTCCTCGGCTTGGGCCGGCAGATCGGCCAACGGCACCTCGATGTCGAGCACATCTTCCACGCGCCGCAGCAACGCGACGGTGGCCTTCGGATTGGGCGGCTGGGAGACGTAGTGCGGGACCGCCGCCCAGAACGTCACCGCGGGGATCCCGGCGGCCACACAGGCGTCCTGGAACACTCCGGCGATACCGGTGGGACCCTCGTATCGGGACTCCTGTAGGCCGAAGAACTTGGCCGACTCCGGGGAGTATGCCGCCCCGGACACCGGCACGGGGCGGGTGTGCGGGGTGTCGGCCAGCAGCGCCCCGAGAATGACGACGGTGTCGACGTTGAGTTTGTCGGCGATCGCGAGCAATTCCGCGCAGAAGCTGCGCCACCGCATGTTGGGTTCGACCCCGTGCATCAGCACGATGTCGCGGTCGCTGCCGGGCGGGCGGCAATGGGAGATCTGCATCGAGGGCCACACCAGTTCCCGCGTCACGCCGTCGACTTGCCGAATCACCGGGCGGTTCACCTGATAGTCGTAATAGGACTCGTCGTCGATCTCCAGCAGCGGTCTGGCACCCCAGATTTCGTCAAGGTGTTCCAGGGCGTCACTGGCTGCATCGCCGGCGTCATTCCAGCCCTCGAAGGCCGCGACGATCACGGTGTTGTGGAGTTCGGGCAGGCCGCGGTCCGCGTTGCCGCCACCGCCACCGCCACCGATCCAGTCCCGCGACGTCACGCATCCAGCCTAAGCCCTGCTGAACCGCGATGAGCCGGATCCATCACCAGCGCGAACGGCCGGCGGGTCGCAGTGACCGACGGCGTATAGTTCAAGGGTCGAGAGGCGTTGCAACGGGTTCGGGCTTCCCGGAATCCGCCACGCTCGGCAGAGTTAAGGACGCCTTCCGCTTCAGGAAGGATCAGATTTTGAGCGCCCCACACAACGATCGCCCAGGGCCCAATCTCCGGCCTGACTGCACCGACGAACTGACGGCCACTCTGCGTCGGCGGATCATGGTGATCGACGGCGCGATGGGCACCGCGATCCAGCGCGACCGGCCGGATGAGTCCGGCTACCGGGGTGAGCGTTTCAAGGACTGGCCCAGCGACCTCATCGGCAACAACGACCTGCTCACCCTGACCCAGCCGCACATCATCGAGGGGATCCACCGGGAGTACCTCGAGGCCGGCGCGGAGATCCTGGAAACCAACACGTTCAACGCCAACGCAGTCTCGCTCGCCGACTACGGCATGCAGGAGTTCGGCTACGAACTGAACTACGCCGGTGCCGCACTGGCCCGCAAGGCCTGTGACGAGTTCAGCACTGCTGAAGGGTCCGGGAGCCCCCGCTACGTCGCGGGCGCGATCGGACCGACGACACGGACCGCGTCGATCTCACCGGATGTCAACGACCCGGGTGCCCGCAACGTCTCCTACGACCAACTCGTGGCGGCCTACCTCGAAGCTGCCAACGGTCTGGTCGATGGTGGCGCCGACATCCTCATCGTCGAGACGATCTTCGACACGCTCAACGCCAAAGCAGCGGTGTTCGCCATCGAGACGCTGTTCGAAGAACGCGGACGGCGGTGGCCGGTGATCATCTCCGGCACCATCACCGACGCGTCGGGGCGGACATTGTCCGGTCAGGTCACCGAAGCGTTCTGGAACTCGATCAGACACGCCGAGCCGATCGCGGTGGGCCTGAACTGCGCGCTGGGGGCGCCTGAGATGCGGCCCTACATCGCCGAGTTGTCGCGGATCGCCGACACCTTCGTCTCCTGCTACCCCAACGCCGGCCTGCCGAATGCCTTCGGCGAGTACGACGAGTCTCCGGAGCGCCAAGCGAGCTACCTCGCCGAGTTCGCCAAGGACGGTTTGGTCAACCTGGTCGGCGGGTGCTGTGGAACCACCCCGGCGCACATCGCCGAAATCGCCAAGACCGTCGAGGCCGTGCCGCCGCGCCCGGTGCCGAACATCGCGGTGGCCACCCGGCTGTCCGGGCTGGAACCGCTCAACATCACCGACGAGTCGCTGTTCGTGAACATCGGTGAGCGCACCAACATCACCGGCTCTGCCCGGTTCCGCAACCTGATCAAAGCCGAGGACTACGACACCGCCCTGTCGGTGGCACTGCAACAGGTCGAGGTCGGCGCTCAGGTGATCGACATCAACATGGACGAGGGCATGATCGACGGCATCGCCGCGATGGACCGGTTCACCAAGCTGATCGCGGCCGAACCGGACATCAGCCGCGTCCCGGTGATGATCGACTCCTCCAAGTGGGAGGTCATCGAGACTGGCCTGAAGAACGTGCAGGGCAAGCCGATCGTCAACTCGATCTCGCTGAAGGAGGGCGCGGAGAAGTTCATCCGCGAGGCCCGGTTGTGCCGCAATTACGGCGCCGCGGTCGTGGTGATGGCGTTTGACGAGAAGGGTCAGGCGGACAACCTCGAGCGGCGCAAAGAAATCTGCGGCCGCGCCTACCGCATCCTCACCGAGCAGGTCGGCTTTCCCGCCGAAGACATCATCTTCGACCCGAACTGCTTCGCGCTCGCAACCGGTATCGAGGAGCACGCGGCCTACGGCATCGACTTCATCGAGGCCTGCGCCTGGATCAAGGAGAATCTGCCCGGGGTGCACATCTCCGGCGGCATCTCCAACGTGTCGTTCTCCTTTCGCGGCAACAACCCCGTCCGCGAGGCCATGCATGCGGTGTTCCTGTTCCACGCCATCAAGGCCGGACTGGACATGGGCATCGTCAACGCCGGCGCACTGGTGCCCTACGACTCCATCGATCCCGAATTGCGGGAACGTATCGAGGACGTCGTGCTGAACCGGCGCGCGGACGCCGCCGAGCGGTTGTTGGAGATCGCCGAGAAGTTCAACACGGTGGAGAAGGCGGAGGATCCGGCCGCGGCGCAGTGGCGCAGCCTGCCGGTCCGGGAGCGGATCACCCACGCCCTGGTCAAGGGGATCGACGCCCACGTCGACGAGGACACCGAGGAGTTGCGGGCCGAGATCGCCGCGGCGGGGGGACGGCCGATCGAGGTGATCGAGGGCCCGTTGATGGATGGCATGAACGTCGTCGGCGATCTGTTCGGCGCGGGCAAGATGTTCCTGCCCCAGGTGGTGAAGTCCGCGCGGGTGATGAAGAAGGCCGTCGCCTACCTGCTGCCCTACATCGAGGCGGAGAAGGCGCAGGCGAACGCAGCGACGGGCGATGGTCTAGAGCCGGGCGTCACCGGCAAGGACACCAACGGCACGATCATCATGGCGACGGTCAAAGGCGACGTGCACGACATCGGCAAGAACATCGTCGGGGTTGTGCTGCAGTGCAACAACTTCGAGGTGATCGACCTCGGGGTTATGGTGCCCGGCGAGAAAATTCTGGCTGCAGCCGAAGAGTACGACGCCGACATCATCGGGCTATCCGGCTTGATCACCCCGTCGCTGGACGAGATGGTCAACGTCGCCGTCGAGATGGAACGGCGGGGACTTCAGATCCCACTGCTGATCGGCGGCGCGACCACCTCGCGTGCCCACACGGCGGTGAAAATCGCGCCGCGGCGCAGCGGTCCGGTGGTGTGGGTCAAAGATGCGTCCCGCTCGGTGCCGGTCGCCGCAGCGCTGCTCGACGATAGGCAACGTCCCGGGCTGTTGGAGGCGACCGCGGCCGACTACGCGTCGCTGCGGGAACGGCACGCGCAGAAAAACGAGCGGCCGACGCTGACGCTGGAGAAGGCCCGGGCGAACCGGACGCCGATCGACTGGGACGGGTACACCCCGCCGGTGCCCGCCGTCGGCGTCGGTGTGCGGGAGTTTCTCGACTACGACATCGCCGAGCTGCGCGAGTACATCGACTGGCAGCCGTTCTTCAACGCCTGGGAGATGAAGGGGCGCTTCCCCGACATCCTCAACAACCCGGCCACCGGCGAGACCGCCCGAAAGCTGTACGCCGACGCCCAGACGATGCTCGACACCCTGATCAAGGAGAAGTGGCTGACCGCCAACGGGGTGATCGGCTTCTTCCCGGCAAACGCCGCCGGAGACGACATCGAGGTCTACACCGATGAAACTCGCACTGAGGTCCTGACGACGCTGCACAACCTGCGCCAGCAGGGCGAGCACCGTAACGGCATCCCGAACCGGTCGATGGGCGACTTCATCGCGCCCAAGGAAACCGGTCTGGCCGACCACGTCGGCGCCTTCGCCGTCACCACGGGACTGGGCAGCCACCACAAGATCGCGGAGTTCAAGGCAGACCACGACGACTACAACGCAATCTTGCTGGAGTCCCTCGCAGATCGGCTGGCCGAGGCGTTCGCCGAGCGGATGCACCAACGGGTGCGCACCGAGTTCTGGGCGTACCAGCCCGATGAGCATCTCGACAACGAGGCGCTGATTGGTGAGCGGTACGTGGGCATCCGGCCTGCACCCGGCTACCCGGCCTGCCCGGAACACACCGAGAAGGAGACGCTCTTCGCGTTGCTGGACGTCACCCGCAGGACCGGCATCGAGCTGACCGAGTCCATGGCGATGTGGCCGGGTGCCGCCGTCAGCGGCTGGTACTACTCGCACCCGCAGTCGCAGTACTTCGTCGTCGGCCGGCTGGCCCAGGATCAGGTCGCCGACTACGCGCGGCGCAAGGGCTGGACGCTGGCCGAAGCCGAGCGCTGGCTGGGCCCTAACCTCGGCTACAACCCGGAGGATTGACCACCGCATGAAAGCCGTGCTGTTCGATATGGATGGCACCCTGGTCGACTCCGAGAAGCTCTGGGACATCTCCATGCAGGAGCTGTACGCGAGGTTCGGCGGGGTCATGACACCGGAGGTGCGTGCCGCCACCGTCGGCGGTTCGGCGGAAAGCGTCATCGGGCTCGTCTTCGCCGATCTTGGTCTGCCGCCGGACCCGCACGAGATGGCAGTTGTCGCTGACTGGATGCATGAGGTCACCGGCGAGCTGTTCGACGGGGGGCTGCCGTGGTGCGAGGGCGCCCGGGAACTTCTCGAGGAGTTGGCAGCGGCGGATATGCCGATGGCGCTGGTGACCAATACCCGCCGGGCGCTGACCGAACGGGCCCTGAACAGCATCGGCCGGCACTACTTCACCGTCTCTGTCTGCGGCGACGAAGTGCCCCGCGGAAAGCCCGCCCCTGACCCGTACCGGCAGGCAGCCGCGCTGCTGGGCCTGGAGCCGATGCACTGCCTGGCCATCGAAGACTCCGTCACCGGTGCGGCCTCGGCGGAGGGCGCCGGATGCCCCGTCCTGGTCGTACCCAACGATGTCGACGTTCCAGGCGGTCCGCGCCGCCGGCACGTGCCATCGCTGGCCCGCATCGATCTCGGCGATCTCCGGCGGATTTACCAGGATCTGGTGGATCCCGACATGCTGGCGTGAGCCCGGCCTGATCCCGGCCTGATCCCGAAAGCGGGTCGCGGCCCCTCACCGCGGTGGCCGATATGGGTGTCGGCGGCCCCACGGTGTGCCATCGTGATTGCTGGGACAGTTCCGTCCACGCTGAGGAAAGGACGCCAGATGGCCGGCCAGGGACCCACGAGCGATGCACCATCGGTATTCGACGACGACGACGTCGGTACCGGCCGCGGTGCGGTCCGCATCGCCTCGGTGGCCGCGCTGGGCGGTTTTCTGTTCGGCTACGACAGCGCGGTGATCAACGGCGCTGTCTCCTCGATCCAGAGCCACTTCGGCATCAACAACGCCTCCCTGGGTTTCGCCGTTGCCTCCGCCCTGCTCGGTGCGGCCGCCGGAGCCATGACCGCCGGGCGGCTCGCCGACCGGATCGGCCGGCTGGCGGTGATGAAAATCGCCGCGGTGCTGTTCTTCATCAGCGCGATCGGAACCGGACTCGCGGCCAATATCGAGATGATCGTGCTGTTCCGGATCGTCGGCGGGATCGGCGTCGGGGTCGCCTCGGTGATCGCGCCGGCCTACATCGCCGAAACCTCCCCGGCTCGGATCCGCGGCCGACTCGGTTCCTTGCAGCAGTTGGCGATCGTGACCGGCATCTTCGTGTCATTGGCCATCGATTATCTGCTGGCGCATCTCGCCGGCGGCGCCGGCAAGGAGCTATGGCTTGGGTTGGAGGCCTGGCGATGGATGTTCCTGATGATGGTGATCCCGGCCGTGGTCTACGGCGCCCTTGCCTACACCATCCCGGAGTCGCCGCGCTATCTGGTTGCCCGCCATCGTATTCCGGAGGCGCGCAAGGTGCTCACCCTGCTGTTGGGGGAGAAGAACCTCGATATCACCATCGACCGGATCCAGAGCACGCTGGCCGGCGAAACCAAACCCTCCTGGCGTGATCTGCGCAAGCCCGGCGGCGGTCTCTACGGCATCGTGTGGGTGGGCCTGGGCCTGTCGATATTCCAGCAGTTCGTCGGTATCAACGTGATCTTCTACTACTCCAACGTGCTGTGGGAGGCGGTCGGATTCGACGAGAGCCAGTCCTTCCTCATCACCGTCATCACCTCGATCGTGAACATCGCCACCACGCTGGTGGCCATTGCGTTGATCGACAAAGTAGGCCGCAAACCGCTGCTGCTGGTCGGCTCGGCCGGAATGGCCGTCACCCTGGCGACCATGGCCTTCATTTTCGGAACGGCCCCCCAGGTCGACGGCACCCCGCAGTTGAGCGGCGCGGAGGGTCCGATCGCTTTGATCGCGGCGAATCTGTTCGTCGTCGCGTTCGGGATGTCGTGGGGTCCGGTGGTGTGGGTGCTGCTCGGCGAGATGTTCCCCAACCGAATCCGCGCCGCCGCGCTGGGACTGGCCGCGGCCGGCCAGTGGGCGGCGAACTGGCTGATCACCGTGACCTTCCCCGAGTTGCGCAACCACCTCGGCGCTGCCTACGGCTTCTATGCACTGTGCGCGATGCTGTCCTTCGCATTCGTGTGGACCTGGGTCCGGGAGACCAAGGGTGTGGCACTGGAGGACATGCAGGGCGAACTCGCGGAGAGCAGGTCGGCGCGGGCCTGAGTGTCCTGCGGCCCTGAGCCGGCCGGTTTGGACTGGGCCGGTTTGGACTGGGCCGGTTTGGACTGGGCCGGTTTGGACTGGGCCGGTTTGGACTGGGCCGGTTTGGACT
Organism: Mycobacterium sp.; assembly: GCF_044370595.1. Taxonomy (GTDB): domain Bacteria; phylum Actinomycetota; class Actinomycetes; order Mycobacteriales; family Mycobacteriaceae; genus Mycobacterium. The sequence continues at coordinate 45,637 of NZ_JBILVF010000004.1, read as the reverse complement.
GGGCCGGTTTGGACTGGGCCGGTTTCGGGAACCCCGCGGCGACATCGCTTTCTTGATTCGCCAGGAGATCCGCAATGACCGATACCTCGTGGGCTCCGGTGCGGCGCCGCCGGGGACGCCCCCCGGCGAGTGACTCAGCGGTGACTCGGGAGCGGATCCTGCGTGCCGCCCAGAAGGTGTTCGCAGAATTCGGCTACGAAGCCGCCACCTTCCAGGCCATCGCGGTGGAGATCGGCCTGACTCGGCCGGCCATCAACAACTACTTCCACAGTAAATCGGCGTTGTACACCGCCGTGGTTGGCCGGGTGAGCAACGCCGTTCTGGACGCCATCCACACCGCTTCTGAGGCACCCACCCTGGCCGGACAGGTTCTCACCTTCGTCCGAGTCGGCATCCGCGGCGAGGGCGTCGACCCGTCGCTGGCCGCCTTCATGGTCCAGGCCGCCGTGGATGTCGGGCATCTGCCGGCCGAAGACAACGAGGCCGCTGCTCTCATCGAGCGCTTCATCCGCGCCGCGGTTGGAGCCGCCCAGCACCGGGGTGAGCTCACCGGGTCGCCGGACGGGCTCACCGACATGCTGATGGGCGCGGTCCTGGGGATGGCCTTCCAACTGGGCCGCAGCGACAGCGCACGCGCCGACCGGATGCTCGATCAGCTGCAGATAGTTCTGGAGAAGGGCCTGACAGCGTAGGTCGGCTCCGGCGGTAGCGGGAAACCGCCGTGACGGCGGTGGGGGTGCCGTGGGACAATTCCGGCCCGTGAAGACCTTCGAGGAACTGTTCGCTGAACTGGGCGAACGGGCGCGCAGCCGCCCGGCGGGCAGTGCCACGGTGGCCGCACTGGACGCCGGGGTGCACACCCTGGGCAAGAAAATCCTCGAAGAAGCCGGTGAGGTCTGGCTGGCAGCCGAGCATGAGCCTGATGATGCACTCGCCGAGGAGATCAGCCAGTTGCTGTACTGGACCCAGGTTCTGATGATTTCCCGCGGGCTGTGCCTCGACGACGTCTACCGGAAGCTGTAGGGGCCGGCCGATGCTGCGAATCGCGGTGCCCAACAAGGGGGCACTGGCAGAGTCCGCCGCGGAGATCCTCTCCGAAGCCGGCTACCGGCGTCGCACCGATCCCAAGGACCTCACCGTCATCGACCCGGTCAACGGTGTCGAGTTTTTCTTCCTGCGGCCCAAGGACATCGCCATCTACGTGGGATCCGGTGATCTCGACCTCGGTATCACCGGCCGTGACCTCGCCGCCGAGTCGGGGGCCGCGGTCCGTGAGCGGTTGGCGCTGGGCTTCGGCTCATCCAGTTTCCGCTACGCCGCACCCGCGGGCCGGACCTGGACCGTGGCCGACCTGGCCGGTAAGCGGATCGCCACCGCCTACCCGAACCTGGTCCGAAAAGATCTGTCCGGCAGAGGAATCGAGGCCACCGTCATTCGGCTCGACGGGGCGGTGGAGATCTCGGTTCAACTCGGCGTCGCCGATGCGATCGCCGACGTCGTCGGATCCGGGCGAACCCTGGCCATGCACGATCTGGCCGCTTTCGGCGATCCGCTGTGCGACTCCGAAGCGGTCCTCATCGAACGTGACGGCGGACAGGGCCCGGACGGTAGCCGGGCCGCCCGCGACCAGTTGGCCGCCCGCGTCCAGGGGGTGGTGTTCGGCCAGCAGTACCTGATGCTGGATTACGACTGCCCTCGCGGCGTCCTGGCCCGGGCCACCGCAATCACCCCCGGTCTGGAGTCGCCGACCATCGCGCCACTGGCCGATCCGGAATGGGTGGCGGTGCGGGCACTGGTGCCGCGACGCGACGTCAACGCCATCATGGACCGGTTGGCCGGCATCGGGGCCAAGGCGATCCTGGCCTCCGACGTAAGGTTCTGCCGGTTCTGAGAGCGCTGCGCAGGCCCGGTGCCGTGCTAGCGTCCCGATGATCTGAACAAGGAGGACGGCATGACGCATGCGCTCGTCTTGTTGCTCGCGCTGCTGATCGGCGTGGTCGCCGGATTGCGTGCCTTCACCGCGCCGGCGGTGGTGGCCTGGGCGGCGATGCTGCAGTGGATCAACCTCGACGGCACATGGGCGTCCTGGATGGGGCACTGGATCACCGTCGCGGTGTTGACCGTGCTGGCCCTCGCGGAACTGATCAGCGACAAGATGCCCACGATGCCCAGTCGGAAGTCGGCACCGCAGTTCCTGGTCCGGTTGGCCACCGGTGCCTTCGCTGCCGCAGTGCTGGGCACCGCGTGGGGATATCGGTGGAGCAGTCTGGGTGCCGGTCTGATCGGTGCGGTGATCGGCACCATCGGCGGCTACCAGATCCGAACCCGGCTGGTTGCGGCAAACGGCGGACGGGACCGCCCGATCGCTCTGGCGGAGGATCTGTTCGCCGCCGCCGGGGGCATCACCGTGGCAGCGCTGACCGGGGTGCTCTGAGCCGCACAGGTGTCGGGTGCGCCCCAATTGGCCGATTCGGACGCCTCAGCGCTGTCGGCCTCGGATAATCGGCGGATGCTTGCCGTTTTCAGAAGAGCCCTCAGGCGGGTCGGCGTGACGGTGGGGTGCGCCGCAGCGACCCTGGCCCTGGCCGGACCAGCCCAGGCCGATGACGCGATCGCATCGTTGCCCGTTTTCGTGCCCTACCCGTCGAACTGGTCGCCGAACTACGCCGTCCACCCTTACAACCTCTGGCAGAACCGCGTGACACCGCAGATGGTCGTCGCCGAACGCGACGCCTGCCAGTGGTTCAACGCCCAATACGACACGCTCAGCGCTCAGGCGTTCGGCTTCCAGCGAGCCCTGCACGCCAACTTCGACGCGTGGGCGGGTGTCCAGGGCGCCGGGGATGTGCTGCGGGCCAACCTCGACCAGTCGGCGGGGTTCCTGGAACCGCGGGTTCGCACCCTCTACATCACCAACTATCCCGACCAAAGCCAGTACTCGCCGCTCTACAACGGCGACTCGTTTTACCACCTGTGGTTCCAGCTGACGCAGATCAGCGACAAAATCGCCCGGCAGATGCCGTCCGGGGTGATCAACGCCAACACCGCCACGATGAAGGTCTACGGTGACGTGATCCGGTCGTCGGGAGTGTGCAACGGCGCCTGATCCGGCGGCATGGCAGGCTGAACGGCTGTGACCGAGCAGCCTCCCGACCGATGGAGCGACGCGCCCCGCCGGACAGGTCCCTTCTCGGTCGGCGACCGGGTGCAGTTGACCGACGCCAAAGGCCGGCATTACACGATGATCCTCAAGGCCGGTGGGGAGTTTCACACCCACCGCGGGATCGTCGCGCACGACAGCGTGGTCGGCTCCCCGGAGGGCAGCGTGGTCAAAGCCACCAACGGAGACGCCTTCCTGGTGTTGCGTCCACTGCTCATCGACTACGTCATGTCCATGCCCCGAGGCGCCCAGGTGATCTACCCCAAGGACGCCGCCCAGATCATTCATGAAGGCGACGTTTTCCCCGGCGCACGAGTGGTGGAGGCCGGTGCCGGTTCGGGTGCACTGACCTGCTCGCTACTGCGCGCGGTCGGCCCGCAGGGCCGGGTGATCTCCTACGAGGTGCGCGATGACCACGCCGAGCATGCCCGACGCAACGTCGACACCTTCTTCGGGCAGCGGCCGGAGACGTGGGAACTTCTCATCGGCGACCTCGCGGATACCGACCTCCCCGAGGCCGCCGTGGACCGAGTGGTGCTGGACATGCTCGCCCCGTGGGAAGTTCTCGACGCCGTGGCGCGGGTCCTGATCCCCGGCGGGGTGCTGATCATCTACGTGGCCACCGTCACACAGCTGTCCAGAGCGGTGGAGGCGCTGCGCGAGCAGCAGTGCTGGACCGAGCCGCGGTCCTGGGAGACCCTGCAGCGCGGCTGGAACGTCGTGGGCCTGGCGGTGCGCCCACAGCACAATATGCGCGGCCACACCGCATTCCTGATCTCCGCGCGCCGGCTTGCACCTGGCACGGTGACACCTACGCCGCTGCGCAAAAAGGGTCGGGGCGGGTTGCCCGACCCGGTCGGGGACTAGTCGTGGTTGCTTAGTCGTCGCTGCGACGTAAATCCCTTCGCGCCGAAAGTAATTCGATCTCTGGCCGGGCAGCTACCAGCCGCTCGGCGGCATCGAGCACATCGACAGCGTGCATCCGGTCGGCGGCCACCACGGCCACTCCGATCCCGGCTCGGCGGTGCAGATCCAGCGAACCGGTCTCGGCCACGGATACGGCGAACCGGCGCCGCAACTCCGCCACGATCGGCCGCACCACCGAGCGCTTCTGCTTCAGCGTGCGGACGTCGCCGAGCAGGATGTCGAACTCGAGCCAGCCGATCCACATCGGCGCCGCCCCCCGGCGGTCGGTCAGCCGCCGAAGATGGACAGCACCGTTGCCGCCGAGGCGCGGGACAACATCCAAGCGCCCTGATTGACGAAGGTGACGGTCTGCGTTGTGGGCGGCATGGCCGGTCCGGTAGCGGTCACCGTGGCACTGGCCGCCCCCGGACCCAGCGGCGTGACGGGACCGACAGTGAAGCTCAGCGGTACCTGCCCCTTGGCCACCGCGTTGCGCATCAGCGCGTCGGCGGTCCTGGCCTCCAGTCGCCCGATGCCACCTTCGACGAGGTAGCCCTTGTTGGCGAACGGCACGTTCGGGTCCGCCAGGCTATAGAGGACCCCGGTGAGTTGGTCGGGGGTTGGGACGGCTGCGGCCGGATCCAGCGGCATCGGCGTACCGAACACCACCGGCATGACGGCAGGAGAAGTGGTCGGCGCGACCGACACCACCGACCCCACCGTCGCGGCGGCAGAGACAGCGGCCGCCGTCATGCACGTGGCGAGGAGTTTTACGGTCACAGCTGCCCTCTCGTTCGGCCTGGACTTCCCTTGAAGGTTAACAGCGATGTCAGAGTGTCGAAATTCTCTGATCGCCCCGGATGGTTCAATCGCCGGTAGCGTTGGGGTATCCGCCGCACCAAGCTCGGTGCGGGGAAGGAGCCGTTATGACTGAGTCCCATCGACCTGAATCCTTCGGTGCCTACGACGACGGCGACGGCGATGCCGCCGAGTTGGAGGATCTTCGACGGGAGGCCGCGCTGCTGCGAGAGCAGCTCAAAAGCGTCAGTGGCGGCCAGCGGTCCCGCGAGGTGCAGCAGTTGGAGGCCAGGATCGACTCGCTGGCGGCACGTAACGCCAAGTTGATGGACACCCTCAAAGAGGCCCGTCAACAGCTGCTGGCGCTGCGCGAGGAGGTCGATCGGCTCGGTCAGCCGCCGAGCGGCTACGGGTTGATGCTTGCTGCTCATGAGGACGACACGGTCGACGTGTTCACCTCCGGTCGCAAGATGCGGTTGACCTGCTCGCCCAACATCGACGTCAAAGGGCTCAAAAAGGGTCAGACGCTGCGGCTCAACGAGGCCCTCACCGTGGTCGAGGCGGGCACGTTCGAGGCGGTCGGGGAGATCAGCACGCTGCGGGAGGTCCTCGCGGACGGCCACCGGGCCCTGGTCATCGGGCACGCCGACGAGGAGCGCATCGTCTGGCTGGCTGAACCGCTGGTCGCGATCGAGGATTTGGATCCCGAGGTCGTCGCCGCCTTCGCTGAGGATGATCGGCCCCGCAAGCTGCGTCCCGGCGACTCGCTTCTGGTGGACACCAAGGCCGGCTACGCCTTCGAGCGCATCCCGAAAGCCGAGGTCGAAGATCTCGTCCTCGAAGAGGTGCCCGATGTGTCTTACGGCGATATCGGTGGGCTCACCCGGCAGATCGAGCAGATCCGCGATGCCGTCGAGTTACCGTTCCTGCACAAGGAGCTCTACCGCGAATACTCGCTGCGCCCACCCAAGGGTGTGCTGCTCTACGGCCCACCGGGTTGCGGAAAGACGCTGATCGCCAAGGCGGTGGCCAACTCCCTGGCCAAGAAGATGGCTGAGGTCCGCGGCGACGACGCCCGCGAAGCCAAGAGCTACTTCCTCAACATCAAGGGCCCCGAACTGCTCAACAAGTTCGTCGGCGAAACCGAACGTCACATCCGGCTGATCTTCCAGCGGGCCCGGGAGAAGGCATCCGAGGGCACCCCGGTGATTGTGTTCTTCGACGAGATGGACTCGATCTTCCGCACCCGCGGCACTGGCGTGAGCTCTGATGTGGAGACCACCGTCGTCCCGCAGCTACTCAGCGAGATCGACGGCGTCGAGGGCTTGGAGAACGTCATCGTCATCGGCGCCTCCAATAGGGAGGACATGATCGATCCGGCGATCCTTCGGCCCGGCCGGCTGGACGTCAAGATCAAGATCGAGCGCCCAGACGCCGAAGCCGCCCAGGACATCTTCAGCAAGTACCTGACCGAGAACCTGCCGGTGCACAGCGACGACCTCGCCGAATTCGGTGGCGATCGCGGGCTGTGCATCAAGGCGATGATCGAGAAGGTCGTCGACCGGATGTACGCCGAAATCGACGACAACCGCTTCCTTGAGGTCACCTACGCCAATGGCGACAAAGAGGTCATGTACTTCAAGGACTTCAACTCCGGGGCGATGATCCAGAACGTCGTGGACCGGGCCAAGAAATACGCCATCAAGTCGGTGCTGGAGAACGGTCAACGGGGCCTGCGCATCCAGCACCTGCTGGACTCCATCGTCGACGAGTTCGCCGAGAACGAGGACCTGCCCAACACCACCAATCCCGACGACTGGGCGCGGATCTCCGGCAAGAAGGGCGAGCGGATCGTCTACATCCGAACCCTGGTCACCGGCAAGAGCTCCAGCGCGAGCCGGGCGATCGACACCGAGTCCAACCTCGGCCAGTATCTGTAGCGCCGCTACCGGCTTTCGACCAGCGAGTAGCTGTTGGTCAGCTCGTCCTGCAGGACCTGCGCCGGGCGTTCGGTGGTGTCGACCGCCAAAGGGGTTGCCAGTGTCCGGGTCTCGTAACGCCACCCTTCGGGCAGCGTCAGCCGCGACGAGAGTCCGGCGAGGTCTTCCAGAGTCAGGTTCTTGTCGACGATCTGGCTGTAGGTCTGCATCACCCAACGCTGCTCCTGCGCGTCGACGAGTTCGAACACCGGTCGGCCGGCGTCGAAGGTGAACATCGCCCTGCGGTCGACGGTGTTCACCGAGTATGGCGCCGGGTTGTTCCCAGAACCGGTTTGGGCCAACTGCACGGTAGCTTGTTCGATCATCTCGATCCCGCCGAAGTTGCGGGTGGGCTGCGGTTCGCCGGCACGTTTGGCGATGCGGCTCATCAACCAGTAGCGGGGGCCGTTGAGCAGTGCCGCGACCGCGCCGTTCTCCTTGGCGATCGCGTCGGCGTCCAGGGCGTCCCACAGGGCGGCTGGGCAGTCGTTGAGCGGAAAGGTGTTGTAGACCGTCGCGGCCGGGCCGGTGTCGCCCAATCGCACCAGCAGCACTTCGCCGTAGCGCTTGCCGAACACATCGTCGCCGGCCTGTTCAACCATGCGCTGCCTCTCTTTCCCGGTAGACGTCCCGGCCGGCGAGGCTGACCGCGATGTCGGCGATCAGCGGATCGAAGAACCGTTGCCGGTACATCGGGTCGGTGCTGCTGCTGACCGTGAAGTACAGCCCCGACAGTACGGCGACGAAAGCCGCGGTGTACAGCGAGGTCCGCGGTATTCCCACCGGGACGTCGAACAGAGTTGCGCCGCAGGGCGGTTCGCCACCGGATGGGCACACCGATTCACCCGACCAGGCCACCGTCAGCGCGTCGGGCACCGCGATCGCCGACAGCGCCAGGAAGAACACCAACAGGCCCAAGGTGAACAACACCGCCTGAATGGCCTGCGCCATCACCATCACCGCCACGGCGTTGACCAGTTCGCCGCGCGACAGCGGCGTGCGCGCCGGTTCGGTGGCCGTTGCCAACGGTGTCCCAGCCAGCATCGCGACGCTGTCGTGGCGGGCGGAACGACTCTCGCGCAGCGCGCGGACCTCGTCGCGGATGGTCGCCACCATAAAGGCCACCGCGACCGCGGCGAGGAATCCGGTGGTCCACCAGAACCGGTCACCGGACATCGCCGCCATCAACTGCCAGATCTCGTTGGTGAAGAAAATCATGACCGTCAGCATCAACAGCGGAAGCGCGCGGCTCATCAAGGTGATCATGGCGCCGACCTGGATTGCGGCAAACTTCAACGCCCACAACACGATCGAGCCAACACCGAGGTAGGTCAAGCCGACCACGGCCGCCGCAACGGCGAGCGCCTCCGGAATCCCGGCTACCTTCCAGCCCTCATCGGCGGCCACCAGTGGCAACGCCACGACGAACAAGCCGATGACCGCCCACGCGGCGCCGTGCCAGACCCGTCCGCCGAGACGGCGCAACGCCGGCAGGCCCAGCGCGGAGATCCCCAACACCGCCCCGACCGCCGCCGCACCTGCGGGGAACCCGACTCCCACCGGCCGTTCGGTGAGCCATACCGCGATGTCGTGGCCGACGAGCCCCGCGCCGAAACCCGCGATGACCGGCGCCGCCCGCTCGATGAGATTGCGCACCCGCACCCGCCGCCGCAACACCAGCGGCAGCCCACGGCTCAGGAACCAGTCATGGACGCGGCGGTCGGCGGTGCTCCGCGCGGACATCATCGCCGCCCGGCGGTATCAGCCCGGTAGCGGTCGCGGGCCCGCAGCGTCACCGTCAGATCCGCCACCATCGGGTCGAGGAACTGGGAGCGGTACTGGTTGTCGGTCACCACTTTGGCCGCCAGATACATGAACGTGATCGCCGACAGCAGCATCGTGGTCTGAATCAGGGAGTCCGGGATCGGCAGCGTCATGCCCAACAACTCGCCGTCGAGGCGGCCGTTACCGCGCGTCCAGGCGTCCAACACCGGCGGACTCACCAGGATCATTCCCAGCACGAAAAACACCCCGCCAGTCATCGCCGCCACCGTGAGCACGTGGACCAACTGGGAGGCCGCCACCACGAACACCGTGTTGGCGCGCTCACCGACCGACAGCGGTTCGCTTTTGGCGGGGTCGGCCATGCCGTCGAACGGAGTGCCGGCGAGCGCGGCGTCATCACCGGCGACCGGGTCCGGGCCGGCGGGACGGTCGGTGCCGGCGAGTAGTGGTCGGACCTTGTCCAAGGTGGAGGACACCAGAAAGCTGCCCGCCACCAGGAACAGGAATCCCATTCCCAGCCACAGCCGGCCGCGGGAGATCAACGACGTCATCAACCAGACATAGGTGTTGAAGAACACCAGGAAGGTGAGCAACACCACCGGCAGTGCCCGGACGAACATCCCGGCCGTGGCCGTCAGGTTGGACACGGTCAGCTCGGCGACCCACCCCAGAATCGAACCGACCCCGGTCGCGGTGCACACCAGGATCACGGCCATCGCCACGCCGAAGATCACCATGTTCACCAAAGGCCGCTGGCTGGGGCCGCCGAACAACCCGCCCGCCACGATGATCGCCGCGGACACTGTGGCGGCCACCGACCGGCGGCTCGGCGACTCGATGCGTGACACCAGCCACCCCGCCAGTGCGGCCACCGGCAGGGCGACGGCGAGCAAGCCCAACACGAAGCTCTGTCGCAGGTCCGGCCGGCCGGCGATGTCGATGGTGTGCTGGCCCGAAATGGCAACAATCAACACCGAATTCGCTGCGATCAACGCGAACCCAGCCAGCGCCGGAGCCGAGCGGCTCCACAACCGCCGTACCCGTGACGAGTTGGGCACCACTGCGGGCAGGCCGCGGCTGAGGAACCACTGGTCGGCGGTGTAGCTGTCCGCCGCACGTTGCCTCATCGTGTGCCCACCCTAGTGGCTGCTGCCGCGACGGCCGCGCACCGTCGGGGTCAGACCGCACGGCTAGTCTTAAGCCCATGAAACGGATCATCGGCACTGAGGTGGAATACGGCATCTCATCGCCGTCGGATCCGAGCGCCAACCCCATCCTGACCTCGACGCAGGCTGTGTTGGCTTACGCTGCGGCGGCGGGCATCCAGCGTGCCAAACGAACCCGGTGGGACTATGAGGTGGAGTCCCCGTTACGAGATGCCCGCGGGTTCGACCTGAGCCGGGCGTCGGGCCCGCCACCGGTGGTGGACGCCGATGAGGTCGGCGCGGCCAACATGATTCTGACCAACGGCGCCCGTCTCTACGTCGACCACGCCCATCCCGAGTACTCCGCGCCTGAGGTCACCGACCCACTCGACGCAGTGATCTGGGACAAGGCCGGCGAGCGAGTCATGGAAGCCGCTGCCCGTCACGTCGCCAGTGTTCCGGGCGCGGCCAAACTGCAGTTGTACAAGAACAATGTCGACGGCAAGGGCGCCTCCTACGGCACCCATGAGAACTACCTGATGAGCCGCCAGACGCCCTTCTCGGCCGTCATCGCCGGACTCACCCCGTTCATGGTGTCCCGGCAGGTGGTCATCGGCTCCGGGCGCGTCGGGATCGGCCCGTCGGGTGATGAGCCGGGCTTTCAGTTATCCCAGCGCGCCGACTACATCGAGGTCGAAGTCGGCTTGGAGACCACCCTCAAGCGCGGCATCATCAACACCCGCGACGAGCCCCATGCCGACGCCGACAAATACCGCCGGCTGCACGTGATCATCGGCGACGCGAACCTCGCCGAGACGTCGACCTACCTGAAGGTGGGCACCACCTCGCTGGTGCTCGACCTCATCGAGGAGGGCCCGGAATACGGCCTCGACCTGTCCGACCTGGCACTGGCGCGTCCGGTGCACGCCGTGCACGTCGTCAGCCGGGACCCCACCCTGCGAGCCACCGTGGCGCTGGCCGACGGCCGCGAGTTGACCGGCCTGGCCCTGCAGCGCATCTATCTGGACCGGGTCGGGAAGTTGCTGGACCGCCGGGACCCGGATCCGCGCGCCGCGGATGTGGTGGCGACCTGGGCGCGTGTTCTGGATTTGCTGGAGCGCGATCCGATGGAGTGTGCGGAGTTGCTGGATTGGCCGGCCAAGCTCCGACTGCTGGAGGGTTTCCGCAATCGGGAGAACCTCGGCTGGTCCGCCCCCCGGTTGCAATTGGTGGATCTGCAGTACTCCGACGTTCGGTTGGACAAAGGTCTGTACAACCGGCTGGTCGCCCGCGGATCGATGAAGAGGCTGGTCACCGAGCAGCAGGTGCTCGACGCCGTCGACAATCCGCCCACCGACACCCGGGCGTATTTCCGGGGTGAGTGCCTGCGACGGTTCGGCGCCGACATCGCCGCGGCGAGTTGGGACTCGGTGATCTTCGACCTGGGTGGGGACTCGCTGGTCCGGATTCCCACCCTCGAGCCACTGCGCGGGAGTAAAGCTCACGTCGGGGCGCTGCTGGACTCCGTCGACAGCGCGGTGGAATTGGTGGAGCAACTCACGAACTGACGGGGAGTTGGTCGGTCTCGGGGCGGTGAGTAGTGACCTGGACGGTACTGTGGAGACCGGCGGCTGGCCGGACATACGGGGCCGCTGATTAGGAGCAGGAGGCAGCGATGGCTCAGGAACAGACCAAACGTGGCGGCGGCGGCGAGGACGACGACCTTACCGGCAACGCTGACGGTGGGCAGGAGCGTCGCGAGAAGCTTGCCGCCGAGACCGACGACCTGCTGGACGAGATCGATGACGTGCTCGAGGAGAATGCCGAGGACTTCGTGCGTGCCTACGTCCAAAAGGGCGGACAGTGACCTGGCCTTCGCCGGACCGTCTGATCCCCAACCCAATCCTGAACTCGACTCGGACTGCTGCCGGTAACCCCGTCGATCTGTCCTCGTTCTCCGAACTCCTTCGCCGGCGGGCCCCTGAGTTGCTGCCCACCGGCACCCTGTCCACCGTCGGCGTCACCGCGGGGGAGTCTCTCCCGCACGGCACGACGATCGTCGCGCTCAACTACCAGGGCGGAGTGGTGATTGCCGGTGACCGGCGTTCAACCCAGGGCAACATGATTGCCGGCCGCGACGTGCAGAAGGTGTACATCACCGACGACTACACTGCCACCGGCATCGCCGGCACCGCTGCGTTGGCTGTCGAGTTCGCCCGCCTGTACGCGGTGGAACTCGAGCATTACGAAAAGCTCGAGGGTGTGCCGATGACCTTCGCCGGCAAGGTCAACAGGCTGGCGATCATGGTGCGGGGCAACCTCGGCGCTGCGCTCCAGGGTTTCGTGGCCCTGCCACTTCTTGTCGGCTATGACGTCGACGCCGCCGACGCCGGGGCGGCCGGTCGGATCGTGTCCTTCGACGCGGCCGGCGGTTGGCACCTCGAAGAGGAGGGCTACCAGGCGGTCGGCTCCGGATCGCTGTTCGCCAAAGCATCGATGAAAAAGTTGTATCCCGTTGTCACCGATGCCGATTCGGCCCTGAAGGTCGCCGTGGAGGCGCTCTATGATGCCGCCGACGACGATGCCGCTACCGGGGGGCCGGACCTGGTTCGCGGCATCTTCCCGACTGCGGTCACTATCGAGGCCGACGGCGCCGCGGAGGTCACCGAAGAACGGGTCGCCGCGCTGGCCCGCGAAGTAATCGAAAAGCGTTCGCGCACTGATCAGTTCGGTCCGGGTGGGCGGCCGAACAACGAAGCGCCCCGAGCTGATTCATGAGGGCCTGAATTCATGATGGGGTCTGACTCGTGAGTTTTCCGTACTTCATCTCCCCTGAGCAGGCGATGCGGGAGCGGTCTGAGATCGCCCGTAAAGGAATCGCCCGTGGCCGCAGTGTGGTGACGTTGACCTACGCCGGCGGCGTGTTGTTCGTGGCCGAGAATCCATCGCGTTCGTTGCAGAAGGTCAGCGAGATCTACGACCGCGTCGGATTCGCCGCGGTCGGTCGATTCAACGAGTTCGACAGCCTGCGCCGCGGTGGCATCCAGTACGCCGACACCCGCGGCTACGCCTATGACCGTCGTGACGTCAGCGGCCGGCAACTCGCCAACGTCTACGCCCAGACACTCGGCACCATCTTCACCGAGCAGGCCAAGCCTTACGAGGTTGAACTCTGTGTTGCCGAGGTCGCCCACTACGGGGAGTCCAAAGCGCCGGAGTTGTACCGGATCACCTACGACGGGTCCATCGCCGACGAACCCCACTTCGTCGTGATGGGAGGCACCACCGACCCGATCATCGGTGCGCTCAAGGACTCCTACTCAGAGAATGCCGAACTGACGCAGGCCGTTCAGATTGCCGTCGACGCACTGCGGGCGGGTATCAGCAGCACTTCGGGCAATGCCACCCCGGCAGCCGAACCACGGGTACTCGGGCCGTCCACCCTGGAGGTGGCGATCCTCGACGCCAACCGTCCGCGCCGGGCCTTCAGGCGCATCACCGGTGCTGCGCTGGAGGCGCTGCTGCCCCCAGCTGTTGTGGTGCCGCCGGCCGCCGGGTCTCCCGCGGAAGCCGAACCCAAACCCGGCGACTAACGGCCCCCGTAGTTCGGCGGCGGCGCCTGCTGTGGCGTGTACTGCATGTAAGAGACGTTCTCTACCCTGCGACGGGGATCGCCGTTGGACTCCGGCTCCGGAACGCTCCAGCTCAGGACCACAACCGCGACAGCGACCAGCGCGGCCAGCGCAAGCAGAATCCTGCGGCCGATTGTTCTGGCGTTGGAAGTCACACACGCCAGCCTAGTGAAAGAACCGCTCGGGGCGGAATGCACCACGCCGAGCAGGTCGGCTTTGCTCGATGCCGGCCGCATTCCACCTGATGACGTTGCTGGCCCAGGGCTGATCGAGGGACGCGCATGCTGTCGGACACCCGCGCTTCCGTGCCAGCCGCAGCGCGCACCCAGTAGGCTCGAACCGTGCAGCGCAGAATCATGGGCATCGAGACGGAGTTCGGTGTCACCTGCACGTTCCATGGGCACCGCAGGCTCAGCCCCGACGAGGTCGCCCGCTACCTGTTCCGCCGGGTCGTGTCGTGGGGACGCAGTTCCAACGTGTTCCTGCGCAACGGCGCGCGGCTGTACCTCGACGTCGGCAGCCATCCGGAATACGCCACCGCGGAGTGCGACAACCTGATCCAGTTGGTCACCCATGACCGGGCCGGCGAGCGGGTGCTCGAGGACCTGCTCGTCGACGCCGAGCACCGCTTGGCCGACGAGGGCATCGGTGGCGACATCTATCTGTTCAAGAACAACACCGACTCGGCCGGTAACTCCTACGGCTGCCACGAGAACTACCTGATCGTGCGGGCCGGGGAGTTCTCCCGGATTTCCGACGTATTGCTGCCCTTCCTGGTTACCCGGCAGCTGATCTGCGGTGCCGGCAAGGTACTGCAGACGCCGAAGGCGGCCACCTTCTGCCTCTCCCAGCGGGCCGAGCACATCTGGGAGGGTGTCTCCAGCGCGACGACACGATCCCGGCCGATCATCAACACCCGTGACGAGCCGCATGCCGATGCCGAGAAGTACCGCCGGCTGCACGTGATCGTCGGTGACTCCAACATGAGCGAGACGACGACCATGCTCAAGGTCGGCGCGTGCGCGCTGGTGCTGGAGATGATCGAGGCCGGTGTCCCGTTCCGGGACTTCTCCCTGGACAACCCGATCCGGGCAATCCGCGAGGTCAGCCACGACCTGACCGGCCGTCGCCCGGTCCGGCTGGCCGGCGGCCGGCAAGCCAGCGCCCTGGACATCCAGCGCGAGTACTACGCGCGTGCCTGCGAGTACCTTCAGTCCCGCGAACCCAATACTCAGATCGACCAGGTCGTCGACCTATGGGGACGCCAGCTCGACGCCATGGAGAGCCAGGACTTCGCCAAAGTCGACACCGAGATCGACTGGGTGATCAAAAAGAAGCTGTTTCAGCGCTACCAGGACCGCTACAACATGGAGCTGTCCGACCCGAAGATCAGCCAGCTGGATTTGGCCTACCACGACATCAAACGCGGCCGCGGTGTCTTCGACCTGCTGCAGCGCAAGGGCCTGGCGGCCAGGGTCACCACCGACGAGGAGATCGAGGCTGCGGTGGACACCCCGCCGCAGACCACTCGCGCCAAGTTGCGGGGTGAATTCATCGCCGCCGCCCAGGAGGCCGGTCGCGACTTCACCGTGGACTGGGTACACCTCAAACTCAACGATCAGGCCCAGCGCACCGTCTTGTGCAAAGACCCGTTCCGCTCCAGCGACGAGCGTGTGAAGCGTCTGATCGCCAGTATGTGACCTAAGGTTGGCGCGTGGCGCCCACCAAGATCGGCAAGGTTGAGCGGCAGACGAACCTGTTCATCGCACTGCTGACCACGCGCGGTTACCTCACCGCTGAGCGGATCCGGCAGATCGTCATCGGCTACGGCGACTGCCCGACCGACGAAGCCTTTGCCCGAACCTTCGAGCGTGACAAGAGCGATCTGCGCGATCTGGGCATCCCGCTGGAGACGGGCCGGTCTTCAATCCACGACACCACCGACGGATACCGCATCAAGCGGGACGCCTACGCCCTTCCCGACATCGAACTGACGTCCGCCGAGTCCGCGGCCGTCGCGGTGGCGACCACCCTGTGGGAATCACCCGAACGGATCACCGCTACCCAGAACGCCCTGCTGAAACTGCGGGCCGCCGGTGTGGACATCGACCCGGTCGCCGAGGTTGCCATCACCACCGGTGCGGGTCCCGCCGGCTTGCGGGGTTCCGAGGCGGTACTGGGGGCGCTCTTCTCGGCCATCGAGTCCGGCCAGGCTGTTCAGTTCGAGCACCGGTCCAGCCCGGTCGAGCAGTACACGACCCGGACCGTCGAACCATGGGGAGTGGTCACCGCCCAGGGCCGCTGGTATCTGGTCGGCCACGACCGCGACCGCGATGCGACCCGGATCTTCCGGCTGTCCCGAATCGGGTCGGAGGTCAGGGCCACCGGGTCACGGGGTGCCATCACTCGGCCCGACGGCGTGGATCTGCGGGCACTGGTCACCGAGTCGATTGGCGCGGCCACCGGCAGGGGACTGGGCGGGGAGAAGGTCCGGGTCTGGGTAGCCGATGGCCGCGCTGTGGCGCTGCGCCGGGCGGGCCGGGTGAGCCAGCGTCGCACGGTCGGGGGTCGCGAGGGCGACGAGCTTGAGATCGACGACGGAGCGCTCGACTGGTTGGCCCGGGAAATCGCCGGCTACGGGGCCGACGCCCTGGTGCTGGCCCCGCCAGCGCTACGCGACAACGTCGTCGCCCGCCTCACTGCGCAAGCCGGGTTGAGCGCATGACACCGTCGTCTACCCGCCTGGTGCGGCTACTGAATATGGTCCCGTACTTCCAGGCGAACCCGCAGTTGAGCTATTCCAAGGCCGCCAACGACCTCGGCGTAACCCGCAAACAACTCGAAGCCGACATCAACCAACTGTGGATCTGCGGAATGCCGGGCTACACCCCCGGTGACCTGATCGACTTCGAGTTGACAGACGACACGATCAACGTGACCTTTTCGGCCGGTATCGACCGGCCGTTGCGGCTGACGTCGACCGAAGCAACCGGCCTGCTGATGGCCTTGCGGGCGTTGGCCGAGATCCCCGGAGTCGTCGACCCGGCGGCAGCCCGCAGTGCCAGCGCCAAAATCGAATCGGCCGCCGGGACCGCTGAGGCCGACGATCCGGCCGCCGACCCCGCCGCTGCCGAGAGCGCCGCTGCCGCTGCTGTGCGCCAGGCGGTCCGCGACCAGCGCGCCCTGCAGATCGAGTACTTCTCGGCATCCCGTGACGCCCAGTCCACGCGCGTCGTGGACCCGATGCGGGTGGTGCTCGTCGGTGATCAGAGCTACCTCGAGGCCTGGTCACGGGAGGCCGAGGGGGTGCGGCTGTTCCGGTTCGACCGGATCCTCGACGCCGCGGTGCTTGACGAACCGGCCGCCCCGCCGGACATCGCAATGGCCGGCCCGCCCAACACCGCCTTGTTCGACGCCGATCCGTCTCTTCCCGCCGCGGCGCTGCGGATCGCGCCGGGGGCCGCCTGGATGCTGGAGTATTTCCCGATGCGGATGGTGGCCGAACTGCCCGACGGACATAGCGAGGTGGCCATGACCTACGCGGCCGAGGAGTGGCTGGTGCGGCAGATTCTCGGGTTCGGTGGGGATGTTGCGGTCCTTGGTCCACCGGCGTTGGTGGAGCGGGTGCGGCAGAGCGCCGCCGAGGCGGTGGCCGCCTACCGCGCACTGGAGAGTTGAGTCCCAGGCCTGCGTGGCGGCCGGGTAGCATCATGTCAACGTCTGGAGGTAACCGAATTGGGTGCTCTACAACCGTGGCACTGGGTGATCCTGCTCCTGGTGGCTGTCTTGCTGTTCGGGTCCAAACGGCTGCCGGACGCCGCAAGGTCCCTCGGTAAGTCGATGCGGATCTTCAAATCTGAGGTCAAGGAACTCCAAGCCGACAACAAGGCTGACACCACCGTCACCCCTCAGCAGCCGCAGACTGCTGCTGCTCCCGCCGAACCCACCCGGGTGACGTCCGAGCGGGTTGAGGCGCCGGCGCCGAACCCGACCGACATCCGCCCGGCCTGAGCCGGGTCGACACATCCGGCGCTTGAGGCGCCGCGAGGTAGACGCCGTGCGCACACCGAAATTCCTGTCCCGCCTCGACCCGCGACGGCGCCGCACCCGGACCAACCCCGACGGCACCATGTCGCTGGTCGAGCATGTCCGGGAACTGCGGACCCGGCTGCTGATCTCGCTGGCCGCGGTGACACTGACGACAATCTTCGGTTTCTTCTGGTACAGCCACGGGCTGTTCGGCACGGAGAGTCTGGGCGAATTGCTGCGCCACCCATACTGCGCGCTGCCGCCCTCGGCGCGGGCCGACATCAGTGCCGACGGCAGCTGCCGGCTGCTGGCCACCGCGCCCTTCGACCAGTTCATGCTGAGGTTGAAAGTCGGGCTGACGGCCGGCATCGTGCTGGCCTGCCCGATTTGGTTCCACCAGCTGTGGGCCTTCATCACCCCGGGCCTCTACAAGAACGAACGCCGCTTCGCCGGGGTGTTCGTGGTATCGGCGGCCACCCTGTTCATCGGTGGTGCGATCTTGGCATACGTGGTACTGGCCAAGGCGTTGGGTTTCCTGCTTACCGTCGGCAGCGACGTCCAGGTCACTGCGCTGTCCGGCGACCGCTACTTCGGCTTCCTGATCAATCTGCTGCTGGTGTTCGGGGTCGGCTTCGAGTTTCCGCTGCTGCTGGTCATGCTCAATGTCGTCGGCGTGCTCAGCTACGAGAAACTCAAGGCCTGGCGACGGGGGCTCATCTTCGCCGTATTCGCCTTCGCTGCGGTAGCCACCCCAGGATCGGACCCCTTCTCGATGCTGGCGCTTGGGTTGGCGCTGACAGTACTGCTGGAGTTCGCGATCCAGATCGCCCGACTGCACGACCGCCGAAAAGCCAAGCGGGAAGCCCAGATCGCCATACCCGACGACCAGGCTGCGCCGATCGAGTCGCCTGCTCCGGTCTCTGCTCCGGTACGTATCGGTCCGGACCATGACGACATCACCTGACCACACCCAGTTAGCCGACTTCGCCGGGCAACTGACCTTTCGGCTGGATCCCTTCCAGGTACAGGCTTGCGAAGCCCTCGAACAAGGCCACGGGG
Source organism: Mycobacterium sp. (assembly GCF_044370595.1). Lineage (GTDB taxonomy): Bacteria > Actinomycetota > Actinomycetes > Mycobacteriales > Mycobacteriaceae > Mycobacterium. The sequence continues at coordinate 27,144 of NZ_JBILVF010000004.1, read as the reverse complement.
TGCTGGTGTGCGCCCCCACCGGAGCGGGTAAGACCGTGGTCGGCGAGTTCGCCGTGCACCTGGCCTTGCAGGCAGGGCAGAAGTGTTTCTACACCACACCGATCAAGGCACTGAGCAATCAGAAACACAGCGACCTGGTGCGCCGCTACGGCCCGGAACGCATCGGCCTATTGACCGGAGACCAGTCAGTCAACGGTGACGCTCCGATCGTGGTCATGACCACCGAGGTGCTCCGGAACATGCTTTACGCCGGGTCGGACACGTTGCGTGACCTGGCCTACGTCGTCATGGACGAAGTGCACTTCCTGGCCGATCGGATGCGCGGTGCGGTCTGGGAGGAGGTGATCCTGCACCTGCCGGAAGAGGTAAGGCTGGTCAGCCTCTCGGCGACGGTCAGCAACGCCGAGGAGTTCGGCGGCTGGATCCAGACCGTGCGCGGCGACACCACCGTGGTGGTCGACGAGCACCGTCCCGTTCCGCTATGGCAACACGTGCTGGTCGGCAAACGGTTGTTTGACCTTTTCGACTATTCCGCGGTGGCCGGCAAGTCCGGTGACCAGGCCGGACAACACCGTGTCGACCCTGAGTTGATGCGGCATATCGCTCATCGCCGCGAAGCCGATCGGCTGACTGACTGGCAGCCGCGACGGCGGCACGGCGGACGACCGGGCGGACCCGGTCTGTACCGGCCGCCGGCGCGGCCCGATGTCATCGCCACTCTGGACCGCGAGGGTCTTTTGCCGGCTATCACCTTCATTTTCTCCAGAGCCGGCTGCGAGGCTGCGGTCAAGCAGTGTCTGCGCAGCCCGCTGCGGCTGACCACCGAGTCCGACCGCGCCCGCATTGCCGAAGTGATCGACCGGCGCTGCGGGGATCTTGCCGAGGCGGACCTGTCGGTACTGGACTACTACGAGTGGCGGGAGGGCCTATTGCGTGGGCTGGCGGCCCACCATGCCGGGATGCTTCCGACCTTCCGTCATACCGTCGAGGAGCTCTTCACCGCCGGGCTGATCCGAGCCGTATTCGCTACTGAGACATTGGCATTGGGTATCAATATGCCGGCCCGCACCGTGGTTCTGGAGAAACTGGTTAAGTTCAACGGCGAACAGCACCTGCCGCTGACGCCGGGGGAGTACACCCAGTTGACCGGCCGGGCCGGCCGCCGTGGCATCGACGTCGAGGGTCACGCGGTGGTGATCTGGAACCCGCATGACTCCACTGCCGAGCCAACCGAGATCGCCGGTCTGGCCTCTACCCGCACCTTCCCGCTGCGCAGTTCCTTCGCGCCGTCGTACAACATGACGATCAACCTGGTCAGCCAGCTCAGTCCGAAGGCCGCTCACCAACTGCTGGAGCGGTCCTTCGCTCAGTACCAGGCGGACCGGTCTGTGGTGAGCCTGGTGCGCGGTGCAGAGCGTGGCGAGAAGATGCTCGATGAGATCGCCGCCGAAATGGGCTGGGATCGACGACGCGCAGGGAGCACCGAACCGGCTGTCCTGGATTACGCACGGCTTCGGGCCAGTATCAGCGAGCGAGAACGCGCGCAATCACGGGCATCGCGTCTGCATCGCCGGAAAGCGGCCTCCGATGCTCTGGCGGCGTTGCGCCGTGGCGACATCATCAGTATCACCAACGGCCGGCGTGGCGGGCTGGCGGTGGTTCTGGAGCCTGCTCGCGACTCTGATGACCCGCGACCTCTGGTACTCACCGAAAACCGTTGGGCGGGAAGGATCTCCTCAGCGGACTACCCGGGTGCGGCCGCTCCGGTCGGTTCGATGGCGCTGCCCAAACGAGTCGAGCATCGCCAGCCCAAGGTTCGTCGCGACCTAGCTTCGGCGCTGCGGTCGGCCGCCGAGGGTCTGGTCGTTCCATCCGAGCACAACCGGCGCGGCGGCAAGGACGAGCCCGACATCGATCCGGAACTGATTGCGCTGCGCGAGGGGATGCGCCACCACCCCGCCCATCGGATGGCCGACCGGGAAGCCAAGGTGCGGGTAGCCGAGCGGTATCTGCGGGTGGAACGGGACAACGAGCAGATTCGTTCGAAGGTCAGCGCCGCCACCAATTCGCTGGCCCGCACCTTCGACCGGATCGTCGGCCTGCTGACCGAGCGCGGCTTCATCGGTTCCCAGAAGAGCGGTCCCGGTAAGGCTGCCGGTGCCGACGGGCAGGGCGGGGGACCCCGCGTCACCGAGGACGGCCGGCTACTGGCCCGCATCTACAGCGAGAGTGATCTTCTAGTTGCTGAATGTCTGCGCAGCGGGGTCTGGCATGGCCTTCAGGCCGCTGAACTGGCGGCCGTACTCTCGGCGATGGTGTTCGAAACCCGCGGCTCCGACGGTCCGCCCCCGGTCCACGCGATCGACATGCCGACTCCGGCCGTGCGCCGCGCGCTGGCCGAAACCCGGCGACTCGCGGATGCACTGCGTGCCGATGAACATCGGCACAAGCTGAATCCGGCCCGCCAACCCGACGAGGGTTTCGTACCGGCGATCCACCGGTGGGCCACCACCGGCAACCTCGCTGCCGCACTGGCCGCCTCTGACGTTGCCGGAAACGGCACACCGCTGCCTGCCGGTGACTTCGTCCGGTGGTGCCGACAGGTCCTCGACCTGCTGGATCAGGTCCGAAATGCCGCACCTGAGGCGGGTATGCGGCGGGCCGCGAAACGTGCGATCGACGACATCCGGCGCGGCGTCGTGGCTGTTGACAGCGGGTAGGGTGATGCAAACGCTACTGTTGGGGACGTTTTGAGGGTGCGAGCCCCCGACATCCGAGGAGAGACGATGAGCGGACCGCAGGGATCTGAGCCCAACCCGTGGCAGGCTTCGGGCCCCGATAACCCGGTCGGCGATCGGCCCGCCACCCCGCCCTGGCAGCCGCCGGAGCAACCCGGCGCCGAGGGCGCCGGCCCCTGGCAGCCCGCAGGCAGCGAGGCACCCGCTTGGCAACCACCTGCCTATCCTCCACAGCAGTACCCGCAGTACGGCCAGCCGCCCATGGCACCGGGTTACCCACCTCAGCCCTATGGCGCTCCGGCCGACTACAACCCGGCCGCCTACGGTCAGCCCGGCCAGTACGGTCAGCCCGGTCCGTATGGCGCGCCGCCGCAATATGGCCAGTACCCGCCACCGGGCCAGTACCCGCCGCCGCCGGGCCAGTACCCTCCCTACGTTCCGCCGGGGGCTGAGGAGGCCGGCAAGGCGTCCTCGCGACTGGTCGGCACCATCATGGCCGCGTTGGGCGCGCTGGCGTTGCTCGCGGTTCTGGTGCTGGGGTTCTGGAAGCCGGGCTTCTTCGTCAGCACCAAGTTGGACGTCAACAAGGCCCAGCAGGGTGTGCAGCAGATCCTCACCGACGAGGCCAACGGTTACGGCGCGAAGAACGTCACCGACGTCAGGTGCAACAACGGCCAGAACCCGACGGTCAAGAAGGGCGATACCTTCACCTGCGAGGTCAGCATCGACGGCACCAAACGTCAGGTCACGGTGACCTTCCAGGACGACAAGGGCACCTACGAGGTGGGCCGGCCCAAGTAGCTCCGGGTCCAAAACTCCCGCGCACAACGCCGCGCTAATCCTCCTCCGGTGGAGGCGTTTGGGGTGGTGATAATCATTGGTGCCGCCTTTCAGGGGCAGGTTGGGTGGCGGGATCCATTGAGTAGTGCCATCGGTGAGCTTTCGGGTTTTCGACCCGCCGGGGGTGAGCAGGCGGTGGTGGGCGGGGCAGGCGAAGGTGAGTCGGTCGATGTTGGTGGGTCCGCCGGTAGCCCAGTCGTCGACGTGGTGGACGTCGGTGAGGTGTTCCTACAGCGCGTCCAATGCCTTCTGAAGCCTCGCCACCGGTGAACTGATCCCGTATCGCTCAGCCAACTCGGCGACCCGCTTGGGGTCGGCGGCGTGCAGGGGCAGCCGATCGTCACCCGACAGTCGCACCGGGGCGTCGCAGGCGACCCGGACCACCTGCTCGGCTGCCTCGATATAGTCCCCAGCCGACAGGATCTTGGCCCGGAAAGCCTTGGGCAGCTTCGATTTGGGGTCGTGAGCGGCAGCCAGAACGGCCGCTAGTGAACCGTACTGGGCCAGCATGGTGGCGGCGGACTTCTCGCCGATCCCGGCGACGCCGGGCAGTCCGTCCGAAGGGTCACCGCGAAGCAGCGCCAACTCGGCGTAGGCCGCCCCGGCGCGGTGCCCGGGCACCCCGTACCGCTCGGCAACCTCGGCCGGCCCGAACTTCGTCGCCTTTGACAGACCGCGGCCCAGGTACAGCACCCGCACAGCGACCGGTTCGTCGGCGACCAGTTGCAGCAGGTCCCGGTCACCACTGACCACCACCACCGGATCCCGTCGCTCCGCGGCGGCCAACGTGGCGAGCACGTCGTCGGCCTCGAACCCTTCCGCGCCCGCGGTGGCGAACCCGAACGCCTGCAGAACTTCGAGAATGATGTCGACCTGGGGGCTCAGATCGTCGGGCACCTCCTCAATAACCGCCTCGGACCCATCACCCAGTGGGCTGCCCTCCTCGACGACGCGGTGCGCCTTGTAGGACGGAATCAACTCCACTCGCCAGGCCGGGCGCCAGTCGAGGTCCAAGCAGACCGCCAACCGTGCGGGACGCTCCCGGGTGATCAGGGTCGCAACGCTGTCCAGAAAGCCGCGCACAGCGTTCACGGGTCGGCCGTCGGGACCGATGATCGAGGCTGGCACGCCGAAATAGGAGCGAAACCACATGCTGGCGCCATCAAGTAGTAGGACGGGTGCGGACATAAGCCACCACGCTAGCCTGGCTGCCATGACGACCCGGTTCTCCCACGAGGTGTACGCACAGCGGCTCGATGCCGCAGCGGCTGGCGCGGCGCAGGCCGGTCTGGCCGGCCTGATCATCACGCCCGGCTATGACATGCGCTACCTGATCGGTTCGCGGGCAGAGACTTTCGAGCGGCTGACCGCGCTGGTGGTGCCGGCTTCCGGAGGGCAGGAGCGCAGCGACTCGGGAATCGGCATCGGCAGCGCAACCGTCGTGCTGCCGCGACTGGAACTGGCCGCACTCAAAGAGTCCGCCGTCGCCGAGCTCGGGCTCAATATCGCGGACTGGGTGGACGGCGAGGACCCCTACAGCCTGGTCGCCGACGCCCTCGGCGGGCACGCGCGGGTGGCGGTGACCGACTCCATGCCGGCATTGCACCTTCTGCCACTGGCCCACCGACTTGGCGGCACACCGGTGCTGGCAACCCCCGTGCTGGCGGCCCTGCGGATGGTGAAGGACCCCGCCGAGATCGAGGCGCTGCGCCGGGCGGGAGCGGCGATCGACCGCGTGCATGCCCGCGTTCCGGAATTCCTCAAGCCGGGACGCACCGAAGCCCAAGTGGCCGCCGACATCACCGAAGCCATTGTCGCCGAGGGGCATTCGCAAGCCGCCTTCGTCATCGTCGGCTCAGGCCCGCACGGCGCCGACCCGCACCACGAGTGTTCGGACCGTGAACTCCAACGCGGCGACATCGTGGTCGTCGATATCGGCGGCCCGGTGGAGCCCGGCTACAACTCCGACTGCACCCGCACCTACAGCCTCGGTGCGCCGCCCGTCGATGTGGCCGATCAGTATGCGGTGCTGCAGCGAGCCCAGGCCGCCGCAGTCGCCGCGGTACGTCCCGGCATCACCGCTGAACAAGTCGACGCCGCCGCTCGGGACCTGCTGGCCGAGGCCGGCTTAGCGGAGTATTTCGTGCACCGCACCGGACACGGCATCGGGCTGTCAGTGCATGAGGAGCCTTACATCGTGGCCGGCAATGAGCAGATCCTGACCGAAGGCATGGCCTTCAGTGTGGAACCGGGTATCTACCTTCCGGGCCGCTGGGGCGCACGCATCGAGGACATCGTGATCGTCACCGCCACGGGTGCGTTGCCGGTCAACAATCGGCCACACGACCTGATCGTCGTCGACTGATCAGGACCGGTCGAGCAACGTGGACGAACCCAGAACCCGCTTGACCAGAACCTCGATCACCACCCGTTGCGGATTGGGTCTGGGGGTGCGATACCGCTGGGCGTAACGCAATTCGGCGTCGCGGATCGCCTCCGGTTGGCGGTTCACGCCGGCGATTCCCTCCAGCGACAACCACCGTGCTCCGTCGACCTGGGACAGCACGCCGACCTTGCTGCGGTCGGCATTGACCGCCTTCTGGGATCCGTCGCTGGTGATCACCCGAGCGATATGTGTGTCAGGGTCGAAGGTGAAGCCCACGGCCACCACGTGCGGGGAACCGTCCGCCCGCAACGTGGTGAGCATCGCCAGATGGCGTTCGGTGAGGAACTCCAGGGCGTCGCTGGTCAGTCTGGCGGTGGTGTTCGGCATCAGGGCTCACGGTAGCGCAGGGAATAATCCCAGCCGTGGAGGACACAGCCGACACCACCGGTCAGGTAGTGGTGATGTTCGGCGGTCGCAGCGAGATCGGCCTGGAACTGGCCACCCGACTGGCGCCCGGCGCGACGGTGGTGCTCGCCGCCCGTAACGCCGACGGGTTGGATGAGCAGGTCGGCGCCGTGCGCGCAGCGGGCGCGACGGCGGTGCGTGCCGTGGAATTCGACGCCGACGACCTGGACTCGCACGGACCACTGGTGGACCGGCTCACCGGGGAATTCCACGGAATCGATGTCGCGGTGCTGGCGTTCGGCATCCTCGGGGATCAGTCGCGGGCGCAAACCGACGCCGCGCACGCCACCGCCATCGTGCACACCGACTATGTGGCACAGGTGAGCCTGCTGACCCATCTCGCCGCCCGGATGCGCGGCGCCGGGCACGGAACTCTGGTGGTGTTCTCCTCGGTGGCCGGGGTCCGGGTACGCCGGGCCAACTACGTCTACGGCTCGGCCAAAGCGGGTCTGGACGGCTTTGCCAGCGGCCTGTCCGACGCGTTGCACGGCAGCGGGGTGCGACTGCTGATCGTGCGCCCGGGCTTCGTGATCGGCCGGATGACCGAGGGGATGGACCCCGCTCCGCTGTCCAGCACGCCGGCGCAGGTCGCCGCAGCGACAGCCCGGGCCCTGGCGGCGGGCAGGCGCACCGTCTGGGTGCCCTGGGCATTGCGGCCGCTGTTCTTCGCGATGCGACTGCTGCCGCAACCGATCTGGCGGAGGATGCCCCGATGAGAGAGATTCCGTGAGAGAAATCATCGTGGTGGGCATCGGCGCCGATGGGATGGCAGGCCTGTCGGCAAACGCTCGGTCCGAATTGCGCAGGGCTACCGCCATCTACGGGTCCGCCCGTCAACTTGATCTGCTCGACGACACCGTCGCCGCGCCGCGGCAGGTGTGGCCCACCCCGATGATGCCGGCACTGGAACGACTCCTCGACGCCGATGACGAGGACGACGCCGATGATGAGGATGGAGACGAGGGTCCCGACATCCACGTTGTGGCCAGTGGCGATCCGCTCCAGCACGGAATCGGTGCGACGCTGATCCGGCTGTACGGCTCGGATCGCGTCCGGGTGCTGCCGCATGTGTCGTCGGTGAGCCTGGCCTGCGCGCGGATGGGCTGGCCGAGCCATGACATCGAGGTGATCAGCCTGGTGACCGCAGCGGTGCATACCGCGGTCCGCCGCGGTGGCCGGGCAGTGGTGCTGTGCCGCGACGCCAACACCCCGGCCGAGTTGGCGGCCGTGCTGGTCGACACCGGTCGGGGGGATTCGGAGTTCACCGTCCTGGAACAACTCGGCGGGCCGGCTGAACGGATCCGAACCGGCCCGGCCGCGGCGTGGGCGGCCGCGCCGCCGACGGACATCGACGATCTCAACATCGTCGCGATCCGCTACCTGCCCGACGAGAATGATTCGGTGGCGCTGCCCGATTCAGCGTTCCGCCATGACGGTCAGATCACCAAACAGACCATCCGTGCGGTGACGATGGCTGCGCTCTCGCCGCGGCCCGGTCAGGTGCTCTGGGATGTCGGGTCGGGATCGGGCAGCATCGCCGTGCAGTGGTGCCGCACCGCTCGGGGCTGCCGCGCCGTTGCCTTCGAGACCGATCCGCACCGGCAGCAGCGCATCGAGGCCAATGCCCGCGCCTTCGGCGTCGCTGTGGAGGTACGCGGCGAGGCCCCTGACTCCTTCGCCGGGGCGGTCAGGCCGGACGTCGTGTTCATCGGCGGTGGGCTGACCGTCAGCGGGCTCGTCGAGGAGTGCCTCGCGCAGCTCGCCGGCGGCGGGCTGCTGGTGGCCAACGCGGTCACCGCGGAGTCCGAAGCGCTTCTGGTGCAGTGGTATTCGCGCTTGGGCGGAGATCTTCGCCGATTTCAGCATTACCAGGGTGAGCCGCTGGGCGGCTTCACCGGTTGGCGCCCCCAGATGCCGATCACCCAGTGGTCGGTGAAGCTACTGTGATCGGCCAGCAGTGAGGATGCAGAGGTGACGGTCTACTTCATCGGCGCCGGACCGGGCGCGGCTGATCTGATCACCGTTCGCGGTCAGCGTCTGCTGCAACGCTGCCCGGTGTGCCTGTATGCGGGGTCGATCATGCCGGAGGACTTGCTGCAGTTCTGCCCGCCGGGCGCTCGGATCGTCGACACCGGGCCGTTGACGCTCGACGAGATTGTCGCGGAACTCGACAACGCCCACGCGGCAGGCCAGGACGTGGCCCGCCTGCATTCCGGTGACCCATCGCTGTACAGCGCGGTTGCTGAGCAGTGCCGGCGGCTTGACGCAGTCGGTATCGACTACGAGATCGTCCCCGGCGTCCCGGCGTTCGCCGCGGCGGCGGCCGCTCTGGGGCGGGAACTCACCGTTCCGGGGGTCGCCCAGACGGTGACGCTGACGCGGGTGGCCACCCTGTCCACGGCGATGCCCCCGGGTGAGGACCTCACCGCACTGGCAGATAGGGCCGGCACCCTGGTGATCCACCTGGCCGCACACCGCATCGACGTAATCGTCGCCGAACTGCTGACGGCCGGATACCGCCCGGACACCCCGGTGGGGGTGGTGGCGTTCGCCAGTTGGCCGCAGCAGACAGTCCTGCGAGGAACGTTGGCCGACGTCGCCGAACAGGTCAAACAGGCCGGAATCACCCGCACCGCAGTGATCATCGTGTCAGATGTGCTTGCTGCCCAGGGTTTTACCGACAGCTACCTGTACTCAACCGGGCGTAGCAGGGGGGATCGGCACTGATGCGGGTGCTGCTGCTCGGCGGCACCGCCGAAGCCCGCGCCCTCGCGGCGCGACTGCACCCGCGGGTCGACATCATCAGCTCACTGGCCGGCCGGGTGCCTGATCCGGCGCTGCCAGTCGGCCCGGTTCGGATCGGGGGGTTCGGGGGAGCCGTGGAGCTTCGAAAATGGTTGGTGGAAAACCGGATCAACGCTGTCGTTGACGCGACCCACCCCTTCGCCGCCGGAATCACGGCGAATGCCGCGGCGGCGTGCGGTGAAATTGCGGTTCCGTACCTGGTTCTGCACCGCCCGCCCTGGGATGCGATCGGGGCCTTCGAGGTGGACTCTGATACTGCAGCGGCTGAACATGTTGCCGCCAAAGGGTATTCGCGGGTCTTTCTGACCACGGGACGCTCCGGTGTTGCGCCGTTCCGTCACAGCAGCGCCTGGTTTCTCGTCCGGGTCGTGACGGCACCGGATTCGGCCAGCCTGCCGCGTAACTGTGAGCTCGTGCTGTCCCGGGGCCCCTATCGCTACGAAGACGAGCGTGCGCTCATGGCGAACAACGGTATTCAGGCGGTGGTCACCAAGAACAGCGGCGGAGTGATGACCCAACCAAAACTCCAGGCCGCGCACGACCTCGGGATCGACGTCGTGATGATCAGGCGACCCGCCCTGCCGACTGGGGTGCGGACCGTCGGCACGGTCGATGACGCCGAAGCCTGGGTGCTCAGCCGGGATAGCGGCGCGGGGTGAACACGGTTTCTCCGTACCACTGGGTCTGCGAGGAGCCCACGATGAGCAGGCATCGCATGTCCACCGCCGCCGGGTCGATGTCGGCAAGCCTGACCACCGTCACCAACTCCTGTGGCCCGGATACGTCCCGGCCGATCACCACCGGTGTGCCAGCGTCACGATGCTCGAGCAGAAGATCCCGCATAGCCGCCACCTGCCAGGTCCGGCTTTTCGAGGCCGGGTTGTAGATGGCCAAGACCAGGTCAGCCGCGGCGGCCGCGGAAAGCCGGGCCGCGATCACCTCCCACGGTTTGAGCCGGTCGGAGAGTGAGATCACTGCATAGTCATGTCCCAGGGGCGCCCCGACCCGGCTGGCAACCGCCTGCGCCGCCGTCATCGCCGGAATCACCCGCACCTGCACCCCCGGCCACTGCTTGGCCTCCTCCAAGACCGCGCTGGCCATCGCGAACACCCCGGGGTCACCGGAGGACACCACGACGACCGCGCGCCCCTGCTCGGCCAGTTCACAGGCCAGTCGCGCGCGTTGAGGTTCGTCGGCGTTGTCGGAGGCGTGACGGCGCTGCCCGGGCCGCGGGGCAACGCGGTCCAGATAGGGGCCGTACCCGATCAGGTCGGTGGCAGCGGCCAGTTCCCGGCGGCTCTGCGAGGTCATCCAGTCGTAATCGCCCGGGCCCAGGCCGACCACGGCCACGGTGCCACAGCGTGCCGCGGTCTGGCTGGTCCGGTCGCCCGGCAACACGGCCAGCGAAAAGTACGGCACATCCGTCTCATCCACGTCGGCAGCAGGCAGCACCCGCTGCCGGTCAGTGCTGGCACGCTCGACGTAGAATGCGTCATCAAGCCGGCCCGACAGCGAAAGTGCTTTGCGCACTTGCGGATACGTGCGGCCAAGCTTCATGATCACCGCAGCGTCGGTGTCGGCCAGCCGGCGGGCCAACTCGGCGGTCGGCAGCGTCCCAGGCAGTATCGAGAGAACCTCGTCTCCGGTGACCAGCGGTGTCGACGTGGCTGCCGATGCCGCGCTGACCGACGTCACCCCCGGCACGATGACCGCCTGGAAACGCTGCGTCAACCGGGTGTGCATGTGCATGTAGGAGCTGTAGAACAGCGGGTCGCCCTCGGCCAGCAGAGCGACGTCGCGGCCGGCGTCCAGGTGCCCGGCGATCCGCGCTGCGGCTTCGGTGTAGAAGTCCTCCATGGCGCCGTCGTAACCGCCGGGGTGGTCGGTGGTTCCGGTTGTGACCGGGTAGATCAGGTGCTCTTCGATCTGACCGGGCCGCAGGTAGGGCTCGGCGATGCGGCGAGCGATGCTGCGGCCGTGCTGTGCACTGTGGTAGGCGACCACGTCGGCCTCGCGAATGATCCGGGCTGCCTTGACGGTCACGAGTTCCGGATCGCCCGGACCCAGCCCGACGCCGAAGAGGGTGCCCTTCTGCGCCATTCGCTCCCGCCCGCCGCTCATTCGTTGGCGCACGCGATCGCGTTGACCGCGGCAGCGGCCATTGCGCTGCCGCCGCGCCGGCCCCGCACCACCAGATATTCCATCCCGCGCGGGTTGGTGATCAGCTCATCTTTGGACTGCGCCGAACCCACGAAACCCACCGGGCCGCCCAGCACCGATACCGGCGCGGGCACCCCCTCGTCGATTAGTTCCAACAGCCGGAACAGCGCAGTAGGGGCGTTACCGATGGCCAGGACCGCACCCGCCATCCGGTCGGCCCACAGTTGCACACCCGCCGCCGATCGGGTGGTGCCGAGTCGGGCAGCCAGGTCAGCCGCCCGCGGGTCGGCGACCAGCGACACCACGTCATTGCCGGCCGGCAGGCGGGCAGCGGTGATCCCGGCAGCCACCATGGACGAATCGCACAGGATCGGGGCTCCAGCGACCAGTGCGGCTTCAGTGGCGGCCACGACGGCGTCGGTGTAGGCCACCTGCTCGGTGAGGTCGACCTGTCCGCAGGTGTGAATCAGCCGGACCACCACCCGCGCGACATCCGCGGGTAATCCGTCCAAGTTCGCCTCGGCGCGGATCGTCGCGAAGGACTGCCGGTAGATCTCGGCGGCGTCGCGGATGTAGTCGAGCACGGCTTTACCCTACGGTTCTCGGGCTTGGGGGGGTTCTCGGGCTTGGGGGGGTTCTCGGGCTTGGTGTTCCCAGCGGTGCGTAGCCGGCGGCGGTCGCCAGCAGCACCGTCCCGGTAGCCGGCCGGCCGCAGGCCCGTTCGCAGCCCACGTAGTGCACCGGGCCGGTCGGCGCGCCGGACTCAGCGGCCTTGCTGGCCTCGGCCCGCACGTCGGCCGCCGATCGTGCGCACCCCGGACTGCCCACGCAGGCGCTGATCTGCAGCCACGGGGAATTCCCGTCGAAGACCAAGCCCAGCGGAGCCAGCACCCGCAGCGAGGCGTCGGCAACCCCCTCATCGAGGTCGCAGATCAGCAGCGAACGCCGGGGTGTGACCACCACCGGGGCGTCGATCGCAGCGACGAAATGGGCCTGTCGCGCGGTCAACACGCCCAAGGGCACAGCAGCGCCGAGGGCCACCCGGTCGCCGGCGCCAAGGGTCTGGGTGATCCAGCCGATCGGAGGCCGGGCCGGTGGGAATCCGCCGCCCGGCGGGGTCGTCGGCGCCAGATCGCCCAGCAGACTTCGGCGATCGGCCAATTCGGCTACCCGCCAGGCTTTTCCACGCAGACGTAGGAACCGTCGAGCTATCGAAATCAGGGCGGTGACGGTATCGGCGGGATCCAACCGGACACCGGTGTCTCGGCCGGCGAGCAGCAGTGCCACACCATCGGGGAGGACGTGGACCCCGGCATCGGCGGCCAAGCCGGAAACGTCGGCGCTGCCGTCATCGAGGCTGAACCAGAACCGGCCCGGCAGCTCGGCCAGTTCCGGGTCGGTCTGGATAGCGACGTCCAGTTCGGCAACCCAGGGACGGACGTCGGCGTGGCCGCCCACCCGGCCCGACAGCGGGGAGGCCACGATGTTGCGGACTCGCTCATGGGTCGGTGACGGCAGCAGGCCGGCGATGTTCACCGCCTCGGCCACCGCCGCCGGTTCGGTGATCCCCCGAACCTGGAGATTGCCCCGGGCGGTCAATTCCAGCGTGCCCGCGCCGAAATCCTCAGCCACCGTGGCGAGGACCCCGAGTTGGGTGGGCTGGAGCATCCCGCCGGGAATTCGGAGCCGGGCCACCGCCCCATCGGCGGCCTGGTGCACCTGCAAAGCGCCCGGGCAGGCGTCATGGTCACGAGTCCGGGTCACCCCTTCACGGTACGACCCGCCGATGCATCGCCCACCGCCGTGCCACCATGGAGTCACCGGGCGAACACCCGGTGGAGAACTCGCCTGATCAGCAGTCGTGATCAGCACGGGGACAGGGGAGGCTACGACGACCAGGACACGCGTCGAGGGCGGCGCCCGGCCGGTGCTGCGGGTGGCGCTCGTGGTCGTGCTGCTGATCGCCGGCGGCGTTGCGCTGCAAGGGCGGATGCCAGGTCCGCGGACAGCGACCGAGGCCTCCGCGGCCGACGATTCCGGCTCGCTGGTCGCAGTGATCGCCATGCTCGGGGTTTCCTTCGTGGTGATGGCGTTTGCGATGTTCGCCCGCCGGCCTCCGACGCCGAAGTACGTCCCCTATGAGATGCCCGACTTCGGCGGCGGTGAACCCGGCCGGATGAATCGGCGGCTGCTGCTGATTGTGTTCGCGGTGGTGGTCCTGTGGCTGGGAATCTTTGTGGCCGCCAGCCAGTTCCGGCTCGAATCGGACTACACCCTGCCGACACCGCCACCGACGTCCACCGTGACTCCCGACAGTGCGTCCCAACCTGCTGCGCAACCACAACCGGAGCGACCACGCAGCGATACCTACCGACTTCTGTTAGGGGCCACCGCGGTCCTGCTGGTGATGATGGTGGTGGCCACCGTGGTCACCGCGCTACGAAACCGATCCACGCTGCCTCCGGTCGCGCTGACCGGCCGCCCCGAGGGCGCCGAATCCCAGGTGCCGGAACCGCTGGCGCTGGCAGCCGAACGCGGACTGGCCGAGGTGGCCAACCCGGCGCTGGAACCGCGGGAGGCCATCATCGCGTGCTACGCAGCGATGGAGCAGGCTCTCGCCGAGGCCCCGGGGGCAGTACCGCAGGCTTCCGACACCCCGTCGGAGGTGCTGGCCAGAGCCGTGGGGAACCGGACGATCAGCACCGCAAGCGCCGCCGCCCTGGTGGACCTCTTCGCCGAGGCCCGATTCAGCCGGCACACCATGACCGAGGACCACCGGGATGAGGCGGAGCAAGCGCTGCGCGCGGTGCTGACCGAGCTGCGTAGCGGGCGGCGCGCGTGAGCAGGCTACTCGCCGGCGGTTTCCTGGCAGTGCTGCTGGCCGAAATCGTGGGCCTGCTGTTGGGCTGGCGTTGGGCGTTGCCGATCGGCGGTGTCGCCCTGGCGGTGTTCGCCCTGCAGGTGACCGGTCGGTTGACGCGCAGTGGCGGCGACCGTGCGGACGCGCCGCCGGTCAACGAGGCCCTGGAATCCCTCCGACGGTGGAAAGCCCAGACCGAGGAATTGATCCACTGGGCCGATGGCACCAGGGGCGACTGGGATCGGCATCTGCGGCCTAAGCTTGCCCGTGACTTCCTAATCGCTACCAAACAGAAGGAGCCCGCCGCGGTGGCCAGCGCCGGGCACCTGGTCTTCGGCGAAGAACTATGGCAATGGGTCGACCCGCACAACGTCTCGGCGGCCCGCCGCAGCGAACCCGGGCCCGGCCGCGGCGCCCTCGACGAGATCCTCCGGCGACTGGAGCAAGCATGACGACATCAGCAACTGAGACCACCGTGCTGTGTGACGCCGTGCTCAACGAAGTGGAACGGGCTGTCGTGGGAAAGCGCGCGGCTCTCACCCTGATCCTCACCACCGTGCTGGCCGGCGGTCATGTGCTCATCGAGGATCTGCCCGGTATGGGCAAGACGTTGATCGCCCGGTCCTTCGCCGCCGCGCTGGGCTTGCGGTTCACCCGGGTGCAATTCACGCCCGACTTGCTGCCCGCCGATCTGCTCGGGTCAATGATCTACGACATGCGCTCGGCTCAATTCGATTTCCGCCGCGGCCCGATTTTCACCAACATGCTGATGGCCGACGAGATCAACCGCACCCCACCCAAGACGCAGGCCGCCCTCCTTGAGGCGATGGCCGAAGGCCAGGTATCCATCGACGGCGAAACACACCGTCTGCCTGAGCCGTTCATCGTCATCGCCACCGACAACCCGATCGAGTTCGAGGGCACCTACCCGCTGCCGGAGGCTCAACTGGACCGGTTCGCGGTCAAGGTGGCGTTGAAATACCTCTCCGAGCAGGACGAGACGTCGATGCTGCGCCGCCGACTGGAGCGCGGTACCGCCGAGGCCACGGTGAGCGAGGTCGTCGACGCCGACCAGTTGCTGGTGATGCAGCAGGCAGTGGAGCAAGTCAGTGTCCACGACGATGTTCTGCGCTATGTGGTCTCACTGGCCGGAGCCACCCGGAGCCACCCGCAGGTGGTGGTGGGCGCCAGTCCCCGTGCCGAATTGGACCTCGTTCAACTGGCCCGCGCCCGAGCGGTTCTCAACGAACGCGACTATGTACTGCCCGAGGACGTCAAAGCACTCGCGGTGCCGGCGTTCGGGCACCGGATCACCTTGCGCCCGGAGATGTGGGTGCGCAGCATGCACGGTTCCGACGTGGTCGAGCAGCTGCTCCAGCGGCTTCCGGTGCCGCGGGCACCCGGCCACGGTTAGGGTCATGGCGGACTTCCGGCAGGTCGAAGTCGAATTAAGTTCGCGCACAACCGAGTTGGCGCGAATGCTGCTGATCTGTGCAGTAGCGGCGCTGGCCGCAGCGCTGATGTCCGGCCGCTGGGCACTGATCGCGTTCGCAGCCCCGCTGCTTGGGGTGCTCTGTTCGGCCGGTTGGCAGCGGCCATTGTCGAGCATGGTGGTTCGGGCCGCCCCGGAGGTGTTGCGTTGTTTCGAAGGTGAGCGCGAGCATCTCGAGGTGGAACTCCGCGCCGCTGCGGACGCCGGGTCGGCCTCGCTGGAGGTGACGGCACCGGACGGGATGGGCGTCGAACTGCTCGAGTCCGGCGACCTGCATCGGCAGGCGATCGCGGTATCCGCCGACCGGTGGGGACGTTTTCCGCTACGGGCCCGGGTGGACGTCGTCGCTCCCGGCGGCCTGCTGGCTGCATCCGGATCCGCCGAAATCAGTGAGGTCTTCGTCTTCCCTCTCATCCCGCCGCCGTCGACGGCGATGCCTCGTACCGAGATGCTCGACCGCATCGGCACCCACCTGACGCGCCATGTCGGGCCCGGCGTCGAGTACGCCGACATCCGTCCCTACGTCCCTGGCGACCAGCTACGCACGGTGAACTGGCCGGTCAGCGCCCGGCGCGGCACTCTGCACGTCACCCAGCGGCTCACCGACCGATCCGTGGACGTCGTGGTTCTGGTCGACATGAGCGCCCAACCGCCCGGTCCGGCCACCGTCGCCACCCAGCGGGCCGTCGAGGGTGCGCTGCAGGTGGTGCAGTCGGCGTTGCGCAGCGGCGACCGGGTGGGAGTGGTCGGCCTGGGCGGGCCGCGGCCGCGCTGGCTGGGTCCCGATATCGGGCAGCGGCAGTTTTACCGTGTGCTCGACACCGCGCTGGGGGCGGGTGGCGGCCACCGCGACATGTCAGGCACCCTGGCACCCCGGGCGGCAGTACCACCCGGAGCCGTGGTCATCGCCTTCTCCACGCTGCTGGAAGCCGACTTCGGTCTGGCGATGATGGACCTTTCCCGGCGCGGACATGTGGTCGTGGCGGTCGATGTGTTGGAGGGCTGTCCGCTGGGCGACGACGAGGAGCCCATCGTGGCCCGTATGTGGGCACTGCAGCGCTCGGCGATGTACCGGGATATGCGGATGGTGGGGGTGGAGGTGCTGTCCTGGCCATCGGAGGTGACCCTGGACGTCGCGATGCGGCTGCTGCCCATGGCCAAGGTCGGATCCCATCGGCGGCGTCGATGAACCGGCAGCCCGCCACCCCGCTGTTGACCCGGCTGTTCTCTACCGCCTTCGGTGTGTTGATGGTGGCCGCGGGGGTGCGGCCGATCGGCCCCTGGGGTCTGGCGGCGATGGCGCTCGCAGTCGCGGCGCTGGTGGCGGCTCTGTTCTTTCGCCCCGCCTCGATCCTGGCGGTGCTGCTGACGGTTGCCGGAATGGCGCTGGGAGCCCCGATTCCGGTGCTGGCTGCGGTGTCTGGGCTGTCGGCGGCGGCTTATCTGGTGTCTCGATACGCCGAGCGTGCCGTGACGCTGACGGTCCCGACCGTCCTCGGGATGCTGGGGTTCACCGCGGCCGGGGTTCTCGCCACTTCCGTGGGGCTGCAGCTGACCTGGGCGCCGCTGGTGGCGCCGGCGATCATGGCGGGAATCCTGATCGTGGTCGTCGCGCCACTGTTCGCCGAGCGACTGATTGGCCCCACTCCCGACCACCAACCACCGGATTAGGTACGAATAACAGGTGCCCTCAGCGTCGTCGCGACCCACCGTCCTGCTTCTGTCCACTTCGGACACCGACCTCATAACTGCGCGTTCCAGCGGCGCGGAGTTCAGGCCGGCCAATCCGGCGCGCCTGATTGACGGCGAACTGCCCGAACTGCTCGGTAGCGCCGACCTGGTGGTGGTGCGACTGCTCGGGGGATACCGCGCCTGGCCAGACGGGCTTGACGCCATCGCCGCCAGCGGGCTGCCGCTGATCGTGGTCAGCGGCGAACAGGCCCCTGATGCGGAATTGATGCAGTGCTCCACGGTGCCTGCCGGTATCGCCGTGCAGGCTCACACCTACCTGGCGCAGGGTGGCGTCGAGAATCTGCGGCAGTTGCACGCCTTCCTCAGCGACACCGTGCTGATGACCGGTTTCGGCTTCGAGCCGCCGGCGACCACTCCGACATGGGGTCTGATGCAGCGTCGCTGCTCCATGGGGGCCGGGTGTCCCTCGCGCACTCCGTGTTTCCCGGCGGAGTCGATGGTTCGGCCGGACCATGCCGCCCCGACCATCGCCGTCCTCTACTACCGCGCGCAGCAGCTTGCCGGCAACACCGCTTATGTCGAGGCACTGTGCTGTGCGATCGAACGCGCCGGCGGACGGCCGCTGCCGGTTTTCTGCACCTCGCTGCGTAATCCCGCGGCCGAACTGCTGGAGCTCCTCACCGGCGCTGACGCCATGGTTGTCACCGTGCTTGCCGCTGGCGGGGCCACCCCTGCCGCAGTGGGCGCTGGCGGCGACGACGACAGCTGGGACGTCAAACACCTTGCAGCCCTCGATATTCCAATCTTGCAGGGTCTGTGCCTGACCAGTTCCCGGGACCGCTGGTCGGCCAACGACGACGGTCTGAGTCCCCTGGACGTCGCCACCCAGGTTGCTGTTCCGGAGTTCGACGGCCGCATCATCACAGTCCCGTTCTCGTTCAAGGAGATTGACTCCGAGGGCCTGATCGCCTACGTTCCAGACCCGGAACGTTGCGCCAGGGTGGCGGCTCTGGCAGTCAATCACGCCCGCCTGCGTCGGGTTCCCCCCGCCGAAAAGCGCCTCGCCTTGGTGTTCTCGGCCTATCCCACTAAACACTCCCGGATCGGTAACGCCGTCGGCCTGGATACCCCGGCCAGCGCTATTGCGCTGCTGAAGGCCCTGCGACGCAACGGCTACGACATCGGTGAGGTTCCCGGCCTTGACGCCTCCGATGGTGATGCCCTCATGCATGCGCTGATCGAATGCGGCGGTCAGGACCCGGACTGGCTAACCGACGGGCAGTTGGCCGAAAACCCGATCCGCATCCCGGCAGCGCGTTACCGGGAATGGTTTGCCGAACTGCCGACCGAACTCGCTGAGGCGATGGTCACCCACTGGGGTCCACCGCCGGGGGAGTTGTTCGTGGACCGCAGCTCGGTCGATCAGAACAGGGATCCGGACGGCGACATCGTCGTCGCAGCAATGCAATCCGGGAACTTGGTGATCGTCGTTCAGCCGCCCCGCGGGTTTGGCGCGAATCCAGTGGCGATCTATCATGACCCCGATCTGCCGCCCAGTCATCATTATCTGGCCACCTACCTGTGGCTGCGGCATGAGTTCGGCGCACACGCCGCCATCCACTTGGGCAAACACGGCAACCTGGAATGGCTGCCGGGTAAGACGCTGGGGATGTCGGCGGACTGCGCCCCCGATGCCGCGTTAGGGGATCTTCCGCTGATCTACCCGTTCCTGGTCAACGACCCGGGCGAGGGAACCCAGGCCAAACGTCGCGCGCATGCCACCCTGGTCGACCACTTGATCCCCCCGATGGCACGGGCTGAGAGCTACGGGGACGTCGCCCGACTGGAGCAGTTGCTCGACGAACATGCCAATGTGGCGACGCTGGATCCCGCGAAGCTCCCTGCGGTCCGCCAGCAGATCTGGACCCTGATGCGGGCAGCCAAGATGGACCATGATCTCGGTCTTGCCCAACGCCCCGAAGATGACCACTTCGACGACATGTTGATGGGCGTTGACGGCTGGCTGTGCGAGATCAAGGACGTCCAGATCCGCGACGGCCTGCATATTCTGGGCGCCGCGCCGGTCGGGGAGTCCGAACTGGATCTCGTCCTTGCGATCCTGCGGGCCCGCCAACTGTTCGCCGGGGAGCAGCACCTGCCCGGTCTGCGTCAGGCGCTCGGCCTGACCGAGGACGGCAGTGATGAGCGGACCGCCGTCGATGCCGCCGAGCATCGTGCCCGTGACTTGCTGGCAGCCCTGCAGTCGACCGGGTGGAATCCCGACCGGGTGGATGAGCTCACTGAGGAGCCGGCGATCGCGCGGATCCTGCGGTTCGCCGCGAAGGAGGTGGTGCCGCGGTTGGCCGGTACAGCACGTGAGATCGACCAGGTACTGGCGGCCCTTGACGGGCGCTACATAGCGGCCGGCCCGTCGGGTTCGCCGCTGCGCGGGCTGATCAACGTGCTTCCCACCGGACGTAATTTCTACTCCGTCGATCCCAAGGCCATGCCGTCAAGGCTGGCCTGGGAAACCGGCGTGGCCATGGCTGATTCGCTGCTGCAGCGCTACCGCGCAGACTACGGCCAGTGGCCCCGGTCGGTGGGACTGTCGGCGTGGGGCACCTCGGCGATGCGGACCTCCGGTGACGACATCGCCGAGGTGTTCGCGCTGCTGGGCGTGCGGCCGGTGTGGGACGACGCCTCCCGGCGGGTGGTCGATCTCGAGGTGATCCCGCTGGCTGAACTCGGCCGGCCACGTATCGACGTCACCGTGCGGATCTCTGGGTTCTTCCGTGACGCGTTTCCGCACGTCGTTGTCATGCTGGATGACGCTGTGCGGATGGTGGCGGCCCTGGACGAACCCGACGACCAGAACTATGTCCGCGCCCACGTTCAGGCCGATCTGGCCGAGACCGGGGACGAACGTCGCGCCACAACAAGGATTTTCGGATCAAAGCCGGGCACTTACGGTGCGGGCCTGTTGCAACTGATCGACAGCCGTAATTGGCGAGACGACGCCGACTTGGCCGAGGTCTACACCGCTTGGGGCGGATTCGCTTACGGGCGCGGGCTCGACGGCCGACCTGCCGCCGATGACATGCGCAGCCAGTACCGGCGAATTATGGTTGCCGCCAAAAACACGGACTGCCGCGAACACGATATTGCCGACTCAGACGACTATTTCCAGTACCACGGCGGCATGGTCGCCACGGTTCGCGCGCTCACCGGTCAGGCGCCGGCCGCCTATATCGGTGACAACACCAGGCCGGAATCGGTGCGCACCCGCACCCTGAATGAGGAGACCACCCGGGTGTTCCGGTCCCGCGTGGTCAACCCGCGCTGGATGGCCGCCATGCGGCGGCACGGCTACAAAGGCGCCTTCGAGATGGCGGCCACGGTGGACTACCTGTTCGGCTATGACGCCACCGCCCAGGTGATGGCGGACTGGATGTATGAGGAACTCACCGCGCAGTACGTGCTGGATCCGCAGAACCGCAAGTTCCTCGGGGAGTCAAACCCTTGGGCGTTGCACGGCATGGCGGAACGACTCCTGGAGGCGGCCGGCCGAGGCATGTGGCGCAACCCTGAGTCCACCACCCTGGACGCGCTTGCGCAGGTGCTGTTGGAAACCGAAGGTGACTTGGAGTCGCGGGGCTGACTTGCGCACCGCGCGTAGGGTGTGGGGTCATGGCTGCCACTTTCGACGACGTGTCCAAAGCCCAGTACGTACTGCTGACCACCTTCACCAAGGACGGCCGCCCAAAGCCGACGCCCATCTGGATCGCCCGGGACGGCGACCGCGCCCTGGTGATCACCGAGAAGAACGCGTGGAAGGTCAAGCGGATCCGCAACACCCCGCGCGTCACCCTGGCGGTGTGTGACATGCGCGGAAAAGTCAAGGGTGAGCCGGTTGAGGCCGTCGCGACCGTCCTCGATGACTCTGAGACCAACGATGTCTACCGGGCGATCACCAAGCGTTACGGGATCGTCGGCCGGGTGTTCACGATCTTCTCCAAACTTCGGGGCGGGGCAGGCCGGACCGTCGGCCTGGAGATCCGTCCGGCCTGATCGGAGAATTTGCCAGAAAGCGTGTCCTGCGTGTCTTTAGGCGATGCGGGCTATACGGTGGTGAACGCTCTGGGATCAAACCCACGGTAAGTC
The DNA here is from genome assembly GCF_044370595.1 of Mycobacterium sp. GTDB lineage: Bacteria > Actinomycetota > Actinomycetes > Mycobacteriales > Mycobacteriaceae > Mycobacterium. The sequence continues at coordinate 5,545 of NZ_JBILVF010000004.1, read as the reverse complement.
CCGGGTGCTTCGGCGGCAAGCGGTAAGTTTGCTCGTAGGCCAACATCGGGGGCCGACATCGAGAACAGGAGGGCCACCATGACCGAACCTCGTGAGCCTGAGTCATCCGCCGGAGGGGAAATCCCTCGCGCGGGGATGTCGAGGCGGAAAGTCCTGGGTGGTCTGGCTGCCGGCGCGGGTGTCGCTGCAGCGGGTGCGTTGGCTGCGGGATGTTCCAAGGAGGGCGACGGGGGTCTCGCCGGTGGTGGTGGTGGTGACGGGCCGCCGGGGTTCGGCACCGGGATCAATGAGGGCTTCGACGGCACGATCGAGTTGGATGTCCGGGATTCGGTCGCCGACTGGAAACCGTTCGAGTTGAAGAAGGCGCCCGAGGGTGCGCCGAACATTCTGGTGATTCTCTACGACGACACCGGGTTGGCGGCGTGGTCGCCGTACGGTGGGCGGATCAACATGCCGGTGATGCAGAAATTGGCCGACACCGGGGTGATGTACACCCAGTGGCATACCACCGCGCTGTGCTCGCCGACCCGATCGTGTTTCCTGACCGGCCGCAGTCAACATGTGAATCGTTCAGGTTCAATCACCGAGGGCTCGAACGGGTTTCCGGGCATGGCGGCCCGGTTGCCGGCGCAGTGCGCCACGGTGGGGCAGGTTTTGCAGGACAACGGCTACAGCACCTTCTGGTTGGGCAAGAACCACAACGTGCCCGAGGAGGATGTCTCCAGTGGCGGCAGCAAGTCGGAGTGGCCGCTGCAGAAGGGTTTTGACCGGTTTTACGGTTTCATCGGTGGGGAGACCAACCAGTGGTTTCCCGACTTGGTCGAGGACAATCGGTTCATCGAACAGGCATATGGGCCCGAGGAGGGCTATCACCTGTCGAAAGATCTTGCCGATAACGCGATCCGGATGCTGCGGGATCAGAAGTCGTCCAACCCGTCTAAGCCGTGGTACATGTGGTTCTGCCCGGGGGCCAACCACGCGCCACATCATGCGCCGCAGGACTACATCGACAAGTACAAGGGCAAGTTCGACGACGGGTATGAGGCCTACCGGGAGTGGGTGTTGCCCCGGATGGTCGCCAAGGGCATCTTCCCGGAGGGCACCAAGATGACTCCGATCAATCCGCTGCCCGAGGACGTCGCCGCCGCCAATGATGCGGTGCGGCCGTGGGATTCGCTCAACGCCGATGAGAAGAAGCTGTTCTCCCGCATGGCTGAGGTGTATGCCGGGTTCTCCGAATACACCGATGCCCAGGTGGGGCGCATCATCGACTATCTGGAGCAGACCGGGCAGTTGGAGAACACGATCGTGTTCTACTGTGCGGACAACGGGGCCTCGGGGGAGGGGTCGCCGAACGGGTCGGTCAATGAGAACAAGTTCTTCAACGGTTATCCCGATGAGCTGTCCGAGAACATGAAGTATCTCGCCACCCTGGGCGGCCCGGACACCTACAACCACTATCCGACCGGGTGGGCGACGGCGTTCTCGACGCCGTTTCAGATGTTCAAGCGCTATGCCCAGTTCGCCGGCGGCACGTGCGATCCGATGGTGATCTCCTGGCCCAAGGGCATCAAGGCCCGCGGCGAGGTGCGCGATCAGTATCACCACGCCACCGATGTGGCGGCGACGGTTCTCGATGTCGCGGGCTTGGAGATGCCCGGGGAGTACAAGGGCATCAAGCAGTATCCGCTCAACGGGGTGTCGATGCGTTACAGCTTCGACGCTAAGGACGCCCCGACCACCCGCAAGCGGCAGTACTACGCGATGCTGGGCACCCGCGGGATCTGGCAGGACGGCTGGAAAGCCGCGGCGTTGCATGCGCCGCTGAGCAACAAGGGCAACTTCGATCAGGACCGCTGGGAGCTCTACCACGTCGCCGAGGACCGTTCGGAGTCGACCAACGTAGCCGAGCAGAACCCCGACAAGCTCAAGGAGCTCATCGACGCCTGGTTCGAGGAGGCCAAGAACAACTTCGTGCTGCCACTGGACGACCGCTCAGCCGTCGAGCAGGCCGGGACTCCGCGCCCGCAATCGGAGCCGCCGCGGGACCGCTACGTCTACTATCCCGATACCGCGCCGGTGCCCGAGGGTGTGGCGGTCAGCGTGCGGGGCCGATCTTACAAGATCGTGGCCAATGTCGACGTCAAGCCGGAGGCGCAGGGGGTGATCTTCGCACACGGGTCGCGCTTCGGCGGGCACACAATGTTCCTCAGGGACGGCCGGTTGCATTATGTGTACAACTTCCTGGGGATCAAGCCAGAGCAGGATTTCGTCTCCCCGCCGTTGACCCCGGGCAAGCATTCGCTGGGCATGGAGTTCAAGCGGGAGCGGGCCGGGGAGTACGGCGAGTCGCTGGGCACCACCGTGTTGTACGTCGACGGCAAAGAGGTGGCCAAGGGCCCGATGCGCGCCCAGATCGGCAAGTTCACCTTAGCCGGGGACGGTCTGTGTGTCGGCTATGACAGCGGTGACAACGTCTCCGAGCAGTACAAGAACCCCGGCACGTTCACCGGCGGCACCATCCAGGGGGTCGCTTTCGACGTCAGCGACAAGGCTTACGTCGACCTGCAACGCGACGCCGAAGCGGCCTTCGCCACCGACTGATGCCGTGCGTTCTGACACCCGGCGTTACTCAACCGTGAGGTGCGGTTGGAACGCGCTGGCATCCCCAGTCGTTGCTCTGTCATGAGGCGACTGTTCGTACGCTACGCAGCCCTTTACGCCCTGGTCGAACTGGCGGTATTCGCCCTGCTGGTCTGGGGAGTCGGGCTGGGTTGGGCGCTGGTGGTGGTGGCCGCCACGTTCGCGGTCGGTGTGTTGCTGGCGGCTTCCCAACTGAAGGGCCAGGTGGCTGCGGTGCGCCGGGCTCGGCGCAACCCGCATGGGGCCGTCACCGACGGTGTTCTCGTTGGGTTCGGGTCTGCCCTGGTGTTGCTGCCGGGCGTCGTCAGCACCGCCGTCGGTTCGCTGATGCTGGCGCCGCCAACCCGCAGCGTGATGCGGCCGCTGGCCACGACGATGCTCACCCGCGGCGTCGCGCGCCGGGTGGGTGCGGTCAATGTCGACCAGTTCCTCGGTCCGATCATCGGACCTCAACCCGGACGTGGCGACTACATCGACGGCGAGGTCATCGACGACTCTGAACAGTCCCACCGGCCGCGGCCGCGGACGCCGATCGCCCGCGGCGGCGACCTCTAGTTCGACCTCTAGCGCCGATCCATCACACTGCACGGCACACTGGTCGAGGTGATGACCCGGTGACCACGCTGCTCCGAAATGGGCGCGTGCACAGCCCCTCCCATCCCGACGCCACCGCCATCGCGGTTCATGACGACGTCGTCGCCTGGTTGGGCAGCGACGACGTCGGACTGCAGCGCTTTCCCGATGCCGAAACCATCGACCTTGCAGGAGCCTTCGTCGCCCCAGCGTTTGTCGACAGCCACGTACACCTGACCGCCACGGGTCTGCAACTGACGGGCTTAGATCTCGCTGAGGCTGCGGGCCCCGAACACCTCCTACGCCTCCTCGGCGAGTATGTGGCCGCCCACCCCGGGCAGCCGGTGTGGGGCCACGGCTGGGACGACACCCAGTGGGCGTGGACCCCCACCACCGATGACGTCGACGCCGCCGTCGGTGCGTTGCCGGCCTATCTCGCCCGAGTCGACGTGCATTCGACGTTGGCATCCACCGGCCTGCGCCAATTGGTCCCCGGCCTGCCCGCCGTCACCGGCTACGACCCGCAGCGCCCGTTATCGGCCGAAGCTCACCACCTCGTCCGCACCGAAGCCCGTCGGCTGCTCACCTGGCAGCAGCGCGACGGTGCCCGCCGGGCCGCCCTGGATGCGGCCGCCGCTGCCGGAATCGTCGCGGTACACGAGTGTGCAGGCCCGCAGATCGGCGGTGCCGAGGACTGGCAGGAACTCCGTGACCTCGACCACGGCGTCCAGGTCGTCGGGTACTGGGGTGAGGCGGTGTCCACCGCAGCACAGGCTCGAGCGCTGATCGACACCACCGGCGCCCGCGGTCTGGCCGGTGATCTGTTCGTCGACGGTGCGCTGGGATCGCGCACCGCGTGGCTCACCGAGCCCTACACCGACGACGGCTCCTGCACCGGCACCTGCCATCTGGACCAGCAAGCGGCCACCGAACATCTCACCGCCTGCACCGAAGCCGGCATCACCGCTGGTTTCCACGTCATCGGAGACGCCGCGGTGGGCGCCGTCGTAGATGCACTTGAACACGTCGCGGGCCGGTTCGGCGCCGCTGCGATCGCCCGGTGCGGACACCGACTTGAGCACCTCGAAATGGTGTCGGCCGATCAGGCCGCCAAGCTGGGCGAGTGGGGGGTCATCGCCAGCATGCAGCCCGGCTTCGACGCCCGCTGGGGTGGCCCGGACGGTATGTACGCCCGCCGGTTGGGGCCCGGCCGCGCCGCCCGGCTCAACCCGTTTGCGTTGTTAGCATCGGCAGGCGTGCCTCTGGCTTTCGGCTCGGATACCCCCGTGACCGCGATAGATCCGTGGTCGTGGGTGCGCGCGGCCAGCCATCACCACACCGCCGGCAGTGCGATCTCGGTCCGGGCCGCGTTCGCCGCCGCCACCCGCGGGGCATGGCGCGCCGCCGGTGTCCGCGACGGCATCACCGGCACGCTGGTCCCCGGGGCTCCCGCCTCCTACGCGGTCTGGGAGACCGGGGATCTCCACGTCAGCGTCCCCGCTGACTCCGTGCAGCGCTGGTCCACCGATCCCCGGTCCGGGGTTCCGGCGCTGCCGACCCTGGACCCGTCCGGACCGCTGCCGCGTTGCGTGCAGACCGTACACCGGGGCGTTGTGCTGTATGGCTGACCGCGCCGACCTGTTCACCCGGCTGACACGGCTCTCCGCGAGCGTGCTGGCCGGCCTGTTGATGGTGGTGAGCTTTCCGCCGGTCGGCTGGTGGTGGTCGGCCGTGCTGTCGATGGCCCTGCTGACCTGGGTGCTGGTGGCGAAACCCACCACCCTGGCTGGCGGGCTCGGGTACGGCTTGCTGTTCGGTCTGGCTTTCTACCTGCCGCTCCTGCCGTGGATCAGCGGCCTGGTCGGGGCGGTACCGTGGCTGGCGCTCGCCGCGATGGAGGCGTTGTTCCCCGCCGTGTACGGCATGTTCGCGGTGGTCGTGGCCCGACTGCCGGGCTGGCCGTTGTGGCTGGCTTGTCTGTGGTCGATGCAGGAGTGGTTGAAGTCCAGCATTCCTTTCGGCGGATTCCCCTGGGGAGTAACGGCTTTCGGTCAGACTGGCGGGCCATTTCTGGTTCTGGCGCAGTGGGGTGGCGCCCCCTTGGTGTCATTTGCGGTCGCCGTGACCGGTAGCTCGCTGTGCGCGTTGGTGATCGGGATTCACGCTAACCGGCGCAGCGGCATGGCGGGTGACCCGCGCACGCTCGTGACGTCCGGGGCGTGCATCTGCGCGGTGCTCCTTGCGACGGCCGTTGCCGCGCCCGGAGTCCGCCGCGCGGCCACCGCCGCTGACGAGCCCACGGTGGTGATCGCGGCCGTGCAGGGCAACG
>NZ_JBILVF010000182.1:0-6257 GCF_044370595.1 Mycobacterium sp. | reverse complement strand
CGCCAGCGGCATCGCGTGCAAGTCGGGCCGTCACCTCGACGCCGACATCATTGTCACGGCCACCGGCTTGAACCTGCTCGCGCTCGGCGGAGTGCGGATCAACCTCGACGGCACCGAGGTCAAACCGCAGGACCGGTTCTCCTACAAGGCCCACATGCTCGAAGATGTGCCCAATCTGATCTGGTGCATCGGCTACACCAACGCCTCGTGGACGTTGCGCGCAGACATCACCGCCCGCGCGACCGCCAAACTGATGGCCTACATGAAAACCCACGGCTACACCCACGCCTACCCGCATCCGGCCGGGGCTGCGATGCCCGAGAAACCGACCTGGGATCTGCAGGCCGGCTATGTGAAGCGAAACGCCCACGCGCTGCCCAAGTCGGGAACCAGGCGTCCGTGGGTGGTTCGGCAGGACTTCTTTGCCGACGCCCTCGACTATCGGTTCCTGGACAAAATCGACGAGGACATGGTGTTCGGGCGGGTGAAGGCGCCCGCGCACTTGGCGGGGTGATCATCCTCGGCCGCCGGGTCAGCGCGCAGTTACCCAACTCGGCGCGCAAGCCCTGTCTTGAGCACTACCTTCTAGCTCATGACATCTGATCGTCGCGAGCCACAAGTCGTCGTGCTCGGCGGAGGCTCCTGGGGCACCACCGTCGCATCTATCTGCGCTCGGCGCGGACCGACACTGCAGTGGGTTCGCTCCGCCGACACCGCCGAGGACATCAACAAGAATCACCGCAACTCCGAATACCTCGGCGACGAAGTCGAACTTCCCGAGAACCTCCGCGCTACAAACGATTTCGCCGAAGCGGCTAACTGCGCCGACGTCATCGTGATGGGGGTTCCCTCGCACGGGTTCCGCGGGGTGCTGGTCGAACTCGCCAAAGAACTTCGCCCGTGGGTCCCAGTGGTCAGCCTGGTCAAGGGCCTGGAACAGGGCACCAACATGCGGATGAGTCAGATCGTCGAAGAGGTGCTGCCGGGTCACCCGGCCGGCATCCTGGCCGGACCGAACATCGCCAAGGAGGTTGCCGAGGGCTATGCCGCGGCGGCCGTGCTGGCGATGCCCGACCGTAACCTGGCGGGCAACCTCGCCGACATGTTCCGGACCAGCAGGTTTCGCACCTACACCAGTGACGACGTGGCCGGTGTCGAGATCGCCGGCGCCCTCAAGAACGTCTACGCAATCGCCACCGGCATGGGTTACTCGCTGGGTATCGGCGAGAACACCCGCGCCATGGTCATGACCCGCGCAGTCCGGGAGATGTCGAAACTGGGTGAGGCGATCGGCGGCCAGCGCGACACCTTCTCCGGCCTGGCCGGGATGGGTGACCTCATCGTTACCTGCACCTCCAAACGCAGCCGCAACCGCCACGTCGGGGAGGAACTGGGCTCGGGCAAGACCGTGCAGGAAATCATCGCCGGCATGAGCCAGGTGGCCGAGGGCGTCAAGGCGGCGAGTGTGATCATGGAGTTCGCCGATAAGTACGGCGTCAGCATGCCGATCGCCAAAGAGGTCGACGCGGTGGTCAACCACGGCGCTACCGTCGAACAGGCCTACCGCGGCCTGATGGCACAGAAGCCCGGCCACGAGGTCGACGGGACCCCGTTCTGAGCGGGGGCCTCTAACCGGGGACCTCTGACCGGGGCCCGGCCCGCCCGCCAGCAAACGCTGTAGGCGGGCAACCCACCACATCAGCGGGGCACTGGCCGGAAGGCAGCCAACCCGAGGAAGATCACAACACCGTACCGATGTGTGAAATACCTGCAAAGGGCGGGCTTTCCAGCAGGAAAGCGTGACCTAAACTATGATTGGCATTAGTAAACACTGAGCGTAAACACTGACATCGGAAAGGGCCATCGTGGATCGGCGAGCCAAGGACGGGTTGCGCGCCGGCGCCACCGCAGTCGGCGTCGCCGCGGGCTTGATGGTCCTTGCCTCGACTGCCCAGACCCCGGACGGCTTCGTCCGCGCCAGTTTCGGCGGTCCGCTGACGCCATTCATCGAGACCCCGTCCGATGTGTTGACGATCGGCGACGGCGCCACGGATCCCACCGAATTGGCTGCCCTGCTCAAAGGTTCCACGCCCATTGTCGGCGTACCCGACTCGCCCTACCGGGCAGCCTTCGAGGCCGGTGTCACCCCGGGTCCGACGACACCGGATGTATTGCCGGTCATTGGTCCCACGACTGCACCTGCTGCGCCCGCTACCAAGGAATTGACGGCGATGCCGGCGCCGAAGTCAGTGGTCGACTCCAACGGCCGGGTGGATTGCACCGGTGCGGTCAGTTGCAAGACCGACCCGGTCACCCAGGTCACAACGGTGACCTATCCCGACGGGGTCGTCGCGATCGTCCAGAAAGTCAATGACTTGACGGTGGTGGCCTACAAGACTCTGACCGAATACCTGCCGCCGGCCGTCCAGACGCTGCTGCCGCCGGTCCCGAGTCAAGTTCCGCCGATGCTGGCAGCCCCGCCGCAGCCACCGGCACCGACTGCATCGGTGCTACCGGAGACGCCGCCCGTACTTGCGCAGCCCGTCCCAGAGGAGACAGCGGAACCTGCCATCGATCCCGGCCCACCGGCCCCCGACATGCTCGAACCCAGCGATCCTGATCGTGGCCCGCGGGTCAACGTCACCCGGCCGCCGATGGACTTCAGCCCTGACCGGGGCGGTCCGGGCCTTCCCAACGGGCCGGGGAACGGCTTCCCCAGCTTGGACAAGGTCAAGGATGCGCTGGGCTCGGTGGCCGACGCTGTCGAGGATGCGGTGAACAAGGCAGTCGGCGCGGGTGCGTCCGGCAAGCCCTCGAACAAGCCCTCAGATAAGCCGTCAGATGCCTCGACCGACGGCGCCGACGCCGGAACGCCCTAGCTCAACAGAAACGGCCCACCGGCTACTGACCGCCGGCCATCTTCTCCAGTCGCGCGATGCGGTCCTCCATCGGCGGGTGCGTCGAGAACAGCTTGCCGATCCGCTCACCGGAACGGAACGGGCTGGCGATCATCAGATGAGCCTGGTCGGCCAACTGGGGGCTGGGCGGCAGCGGGGACTGCTCGACCCCGCCACTGATCTTGCGCAACGCCGAGGCCAGCGCGAGAGGGTCGCCGGACAACTGGGCGCCGGACTCGTCGGCCTGATATTCCCGCGACCGCGAGACAGCCATCCGGATGACGGTCGCCGCGAACGGACCGAGCAGCGAAACCAGAAGCATCGCAAGCGGATTGATCCCTCCGCGACCGCTGTTGCGGTTTCCACCGAAGGCGCCGGCGAACATGGCCATCTGGGCCAGACCGGTGATTATCGAGGCCATCGCACCGGCGACGCAGGAGATCAGGATGTCGCGGTTGTACACGTGGGACAGTTCGTGGCCCAGCACCGCACGTAGCTCACGCTCGTTGAGGATGTTCAGGATTCCGGTGGTGCAGCACACCGCGGCGTTGCGGGGATTGCGGCCGGTGGCGAACGCGTTGGGGCTGGCGGTGTCGCTGATGTAGAGCCGCGGCATCGGCTGGTGGGCCGCGGTGGCCAACTCCCGGACCATCGCGTAGATCTGCGGGGCCTGCACCTCGGTGACCGGCTGGGCCTTCATCGCCCGCAGCGCCAGTTTGTCGCTGTTGAAGTAGACGTAGGCGTTCATGCCGACGGCCATCAGCACCGAGAGGTACATCACATTGCGGCCGAAGAGTCCGCCTACGAAGACGATCAGCCCAGACATCAACGCAAGCAGCAGAAATGTCTTCATCCGGTTGGCGGTGGGGTGCCAGGTCATTCTCGGTCCTCCTCAGACGGCTCTCGGCAGAGTAACGCCTACCAAGCCCCGCTGAGTTCCGGATCGTCCTTAACCGTGTCGGTTAACGGTGTAGTCGACCAGCGAGGCCAGCGCGCGACGTCCGGGCACGTCGGGCAGCCCATCAAGTTCGGCGCGGGCCTGGGCCGCGTACTGATGGACCGTTGCCTTGGCGGCGGCGATCCCACCGGAGGCCCGCAGCAGCGCCAGCGCTTCGGTGACGGCGTCGTCGTCAGTCACCGGCCCCTTGAGCAACTCCCGCAGCCGGTCGGCGTCCGGCCCGGTCTCGGACAGGGCGAACAGCACCGGCAAGGTGTGCACACCCTCCCGCAGGTCGGTGCCCGGAAGCTTGCCCGACTCATCGGGATCGCTTTCGATGTCGATGATGTCATCGGCGATCTGGAACACCGTGCCGATGATCCCGCCGATACGGCCCAGTCGTTCGATCTGATCTCCGGTGGCACCACCGAAGGTGCCGCCAAGCCGGCCGGCAGCGGCGATCAGGCAGGCGGTTTTCTCCGACACGACCTTGAGGTAGTGCGAAACGGCATCCTCACCGGCCGGAGCCCCTTTGGTTTCTCGCATCTGACCGGTCACCAGAAGGGCGAACGTTTCGGCGATGATCCGTACTGCATCAGGCCCGAGCCGTGCCACCAGCCGCGAGGACGTGGCGAACAGGTAGTCGCCGGCCAGAATCGCAATGTTGTTGCCCCAGCGCGCATTCGCCGACGGAGCGCCCCGGCGAACCAGCGCTTCGTCCATGACGTCGTCGTGATACAGCGTGGCCAGGTGCACCAGTTCGATGACGGCGCCGGCAGTGGTCACGTCAAAGTTCTCCGGGTCCGGGCCGACATGGGCCGAGAGCACGGTGAACAGCGGCCGGAACCGCTTCCCGCCGGCTTCGAACAGGTGCAGCACAGCCTCGGTCATCAATTCATCGGCACCGCGCAACTCGGTGGCGATGAGGTCCTCAACCCGGGCGACGCCGTCGCGCACCTTCTGGGCAAAATCCTGGTCGCCGAGGTCCACTCCCGCCACCACGCTCGCCGGTGTCCTCACGGTGCCAAGATACTGGTCATTGTGGACTCGCTTTCATCTGAGGTCGACCGGCGGGCTGACGCGCCACGCCTGCAGGCCGATCTGGTCGTCATCGGTGCCGGGCCGTCGGGGTCGGCAGCCGCGGCGTGGGCCAGTCGCGCCGGCCGCGACGTGCTGGTGATCGACGCCTGCGAGTTCCCCCGCGACAAGGCCTGTGGCGACGGATTGACCCCACGGGCCGTGGTCGAGCTGCACCGGCTGGGCCTGGGCGACTGGCTGGACGGCAGGATCCGCCACCACGGGCTGCGGCTGGCCGGGTTCGGCGGCCAACTCGAGGTCCGCTGGCCCGGCCCGTCGTTCCCCCAGGCCAGTTCGGCCGTCCCGCGAACCGAACTCGACGACCGGGTGCGCAAGGCCGCCGAGGACGCCGGGGCGGCCATGCTGCTGGGCTACAAGGCCGTCGACGTCGACCGTGATTCGGCCGGGCGGGTGACGGCGGTGGTCCTTGCCGACGGCCGGCGGGTGACCTGTCGGTGGCTGATCGTTGCCGACGGTGCCCGCTCACCGCTGGGCCGGGTGCTCGGTCGGCAGTGGCATCAACAGACCGTCTACGGGGTCGCGGCCCGGGCCTACCTGGGCTCCCCGCGATCCGATGAGCCGTGGATCTCCTCGGATCTGGAATTGCGGTCGATCGATGGGCAGGTGCTGCCCGGGTACGGCTGGATCTTCCCGCTCGGCAACGGCGAGGTGAACCTCGGCGTCGGCGCGCTGGCCACCGCCAAACGGCCGGCCGATGTGGCATTGCGGCCGCTGATCAAGCACTACGCGGACGTGAAGCGAGACGGTTGGGGGTTCGACGGCCCGCCGCGGGCGATCTCCTCGGCACTGCTGCCGATGGGCGGGGCGGTGTCCGGGGTGGCCGGGGGAAACTGGATGCTGATCGGTGACGCCGCGGCGTGCGTGAACCCGCTCAACGGCGAGGGCATCGACTACGGGCTGGAAACCGGGCGGCTGGCCGCTGAACTGCTGGGCTCACCGGATCTGGCCCTGGCGTGGCCGGCGCTGCTGCAGGCGCACTACGGGCGGGGGTTCTCGGTGGCCCGCCGGTTGGGGTTGTTGCTGACGCTGCCGCGGTTCCTGCCGTTGACCGGCCCGCTGGCCATGCGCTCGTCGGCCCTGATGGGGATCGCGGTGCGCGTGATGGGCAACCTGGTCACCGACGAGGATGCCGACCGGGTGGCGCGGCTGTGGCGGACGGCCGGAGCCGGCTCGCGTCTGCTGGACAGACGCAGGCCGTTCAGCTAGGGCGTGTCTCCCATATGCGGGTCGCATTTGGCGGGATGCTGTCGGGATGGCGACGATCTCTCGGTTTCGGGTGTTGAATGATGTTCAGTGGGAGTTGATTTCGGGGCTGCTGCCGTCGA
>NZ_JBILVF010000181.1:0-6282 GCF_044370595.1 Mycobacterium sp. | reverse complement strand
TGGTTTGTTCGGCCGCGCAACCGGCGACGCTGACGATCAATGAAACCCCCAGCGTGACAACCGTCGCCCGATGAATTCGCACGTGACAATTGTTACCACCTGGCTGATAGTGTGCTCGCCGTCGACAGGCGTACAGAGGAGAAGCGTTGAAGAGCAATGTTGCGGCTTGGTGTGGTGTCGTCGCGGCGACCGGCCTGATCGGAGCCGGGTTGTCGGGCTGCTCGGCAAAGGTGGAGACCAGTTCGCAGACCAAGGTCGAAAAGTCCGTGAGCGCCGCCGAACTTCAGACGAAACTCGCCGAGCGCCTCACCACCGCCGGTAGCCCACCGCAGTCGGTGACATGCAAGGGCGACTTGGTCGGCGAGGTCGGCAAGACATCCCGCTGCGACGTGGTGTTCAGCGACACCAACAGCCTCGAGGCGATCGTCACGACCACCGGCGTCGGCGGCTCCGAACTCAGCTACGAACTGACCCCGGCGATGACCAAGCAACAGGTGGAGAAGGCCGTCGCCGGTCTGGCGTCAGCCCAGTCCGCCAAGTGCGACGCCGGGTTGGACGGCAAGGTCGGGAATACGACCAACTGCGAAATCTCCCTGGACGGGCAGACCTCCAAGCGCATCGTTGAGGTAGCCCAGGTCGATCCGGCCAAGCTCGGTATCGAATTGTCCGTCTTCATGCTGCTGCCCAAACAGCAAATCCAGGAAGTCTTGATGCAGAAGTTGTCCTCCGACGGGACGCCGGTCGAGACCGTCGAGTGCGTCGACGACGTCTCCGCCGAGGTCGGCAGTGTGGTCGAGTGTGTGGCAGTCACCGGCGACCAGCAGCAGGGCTACGACGTCACCGTCGTCGAAGCCGAGGGCGACACCGTCGACGTCGACTACAAAGTCAAGCCGTAGGACGCTGAGCCGCCCGGGGGTAGCCTCGTAGCGTGACTTCGACCGTGGCGCGTCGCAGTCCCTGGGCGATGCTGACCGTCGTCGCCGTCCTCGCGGGTGCGACCGCGGCATCCCTTGCGGCCCTTGCACTCGCCGACGCGCTGACCGCCACCGGACTGCCCGACCCCGGGCCGGTCACGACGCTAGGCCTGCCGTTCGTGCGGGCGGCGGGAGAGATCGCCGCCGCCATCGCCGTCGGCGGTTTGCTCGTCGCTGCGTTCTTCGTTCCGCCGCAGGACAATGGTGTCCTCGACGCGGACGGCTACCGCGCTCTGCGAATGGCCGGCGTGGCCGCAGCGGTGTGGGGCGTGTGTGCTGCGGCCATGGTCCCGCTGACCCTGTCGGACGTCTCCGGCAAGCCACTGCGCGATCACCTGAGCCCCGCGGAAATCTGGCGGGTCGCGGATCTGGTCGATACCGCCTCGGCGTGGCGGTGGACGGCCGTGCTGGCATTGGTCCTCGCGGTAGCCGCCAGAGCGGTACTGCGCTGGTCATGGATGCCGGTGCTACTCGGTCTGGCGTTGCTAAGCCTGGTCCCGCTGGCGTTGACCGGCCACTCCGCCTCCGGCGGCTCGCACGATATGGCCACCAACAGTCTGCTGATCCACCTGGTCGCCGGTGCGCTGTGGGCGGGCGGTCTGCTGGCCCTGTTGGCCCATGCGCTGCGCGGTGGCGATCACACCGACCTGGCGGCGCGCCGCTTCTCGAGGGTGGCGCTGTGGTGCTTTGCGGCGATGACGTTGTCGGGCATCGTCAACACCCTGGTGCGGGTGCGCCTGCCCGACCTGTTCACCACCTCCTACGGGGTACTCATAGTCGGCAAGATCGTCGCACTGGGCGTGCTGGGTGTGATCGGCGCTCGTCAGCGTCGCCGCGCGGTCTTTGCGTTGCAGTCCGACCCCGCCGCCCGGGCGCCGTTGATCCGGTTGGCCGTCGCCGAGGCCCTGGTGTTCGCTGTGACGTTCGGCATTGCGGTCGGACTCGGCCGAACGCCACCGCCCCCGCCGGCGGTGCTGAACCCCTCGCCAGTCGAAGTGGCACTGGGATACGACCTCGCCGGTCCGCCCACCATCGCCCGGATCCTGCTGGATTGGCGTTTCGATCTGTTGTTCGGCACGGCCGCGATCGTCCTGGCGGCGTTGTACGTCGCCGCGGTGGTGCGACTGCGGCGCCGTGGCGACGCCTGGCCGGTCGGCCGGACGGTGTCCTGGCTGCTCGGCTGCGCGTTGCTGCTCTTCGCCACCTCATCGGGGCTGGGCCGATACATGCCGGCGATGTTCAGTGCCCATATGGGTGCGCACATGCTGCTGTCAATGCTCGTCCCCATCCTGATGGTGCTCGGGGCGCCCACCACGCTGGCGTTGCGCGCGTTGCCGACCGCGGGAAAGGGCAATCCGCCCGGTCCGCGGGAATGGCTTCTGGCCGGTCTGCACAGTCGGTTTTCGCGGTTCTTCACCCACCCGGTGGTGGCCACCGTGATGTTCGTGGCCGGCTTCTACGCGTTGTACTTCGGCGGCATCTTCGACGTCGCGGTCAGCAACCACGCCGCGCACGTGCTGATGAACCTGCACTTCCTGCTCACCGGCTACCTGTTCTACTGGGCGGTGATCGGGGTGGATCCGACCCCGCGGGTGATTCCGCCGCTGGGCAAAATCGGGATGGTGTTCGCCTCGATACCGTTGCACGCCTTCTTCGGTGTGCTGCTGATGGGAATGGCGGACGTGCTGGGTGAGCAGTTCTATCGATCACTCCAATTACCCTGGCACACCGACCTTCTCGGCGACCAGAAGCTCGGTGGCTCGATCGCCTGGGCGGCCGGTGAGATCCCGCTGGTGATGGTGCTAATGGCGTTGCTGATCCAATGGCAGCGCACCGATCGGCGCACAGCGACCCGGCTGGACCGGGCCGCCGAACGTGACCACGACGCCGATCTGGCCGCCTACAACGCCATGCTCGCCGAGTTGGCCCGGCGCGACCGCGCCAGTCGCTGACATTCATCCACAGACCCTGATTGCTCCACAGCCGCCCACCCGGGTGTGTCTGGCGGGGCGGCGCAGTGTCGGTGCTGTCGTGCCCACTGGGTAGCGCGAAACCCGCACCGAACGCCCGAAGAAAGGACCTGACATGTTCGAGACACCCATCACCGTGGTCGGCCGCATCATCACCGATCTCCGCCGCCGGGTCGTGGCCGGCCAGGAAGTGATCAGCTTCCGGGTTGCCAGCAATTCCCGTCGCCGCACCGCCGAGGGCACCTGGGAGCCGGGTCAGACGCTGTACATGACCGTCAACTGCTGGGGGAAACTGGTCACCGGAGTGGGGGCTGCGCTCTACAAGGGCGCCCCGATCGTCGCGGTCGGAACCGTGCACACCAGTGAGTACGAGGACCGCGACGGGGTAAAACGGTCCTCGCTGGAAATGCGCGCCTCAGCCGTCGGGCCGGACCTGGCCAGGGTTATCGTTCGCATCGAGCAGGCCCCACAGCACCACGACGGGCACGCGCTGGAGTCTCCCGAGGACGCCGGGGATGGGGATGACGATCACATCGACAACGAAGCCGACGATGCCGACGCCGATGCCCACGCCGAGGCCGAGGCCGAGGCTCTGACGCTCTCAGCGTGACCGCCCGGGCGGTCGCGCCGGTCAAACCCGGCGTGACCGCCACCTAGGATGGGCCCGTGGCGGAATTCATCTACACCATGCGCAAGGTCCGCAAAGCCCACGGCGACAAGGTCGTCCTCGACGATGTCACGCTGAGCTTTCTGCCGGGAGCCAAGATCGGCGTCGTCGGGCCCAACGGCGCGGGCAAGTCAAGCGTGCTGCGCATCATGGCCGGACTCGACCAACCCAACAACGGCGACGCATTCCTGGCGCCCGGCGCGACCGTGGGCATCCTGCAGCAGGAGCCGCCGCTGAACGAGGAGAAGACCGTCCGCGGCAACGTCGAGGAGGGCCTCGGGGAGATCAAGGTCAAACTCGACCGTTTCAACGAGGTCGCCGAATTGATGGCCACCGACTACACCGACGAGTTGATGGAGGAGATGGGCCGGCTGCAGGAGGAGCTCGACCATGCCGACGCCTGGGACCTGGACTCCCAACTGGAGATGGCGATGGACGCGCTGCGCTGCCCGCCGCCCGATGAGCCGGTCACCCACCTCTCCGGCGGTGAACGCCGCCGGGTGGCGCTGTGCAAGCTGCTGTTGAGCAAGCCGGACCTGCTGCTGCTCGACGAGCCCACCAACCACCTCGACGCCGAAAGCGTGCAGTGGCTCGAGCAACATCTGGCCGATTACAAGGGCGCCATCCTCGCGGTCACCCACGACCGCTACTTCCTCGACAACGTCGCCGAATGGATCCTGGAACTCGACCGCGGCCGGGCCTATCCGTATGAGGGCAACTACTCGACGTACCTGGAGAAGAAGGCCGAGCGCCTCGAAGTGTCCGGCAAGAAGGATCAGAAGCTGCAGCGCCGACTCAAGGAAGAGTTGGCCTGGGTGCGCTCCGGCGCCAAGGCCCGGCAGGCCAAGAACAAGGCACGCCTGCAGCGCTACGAAGAGATGGCGGCCGAAGCGGAGAAGACCCGCAAACTCGACTTCGAGGAGATCCAGATCCCGGTCGGGCCTCGGCTGGGCAACGTCGTCGTCGAGGTCGAGCACCTGGACAAGGGCTATGACGGCCGCATCCTGATCAAAGATTTGTCGTTCACGCTGCCGCGCAATGGAATCGTCGGGGTCATCGGCCCCAACGGCGTCGGCAAGACAACGTTGTTCAAGACCATCGTTGGTCTGGAGAAGCCCGACAGCGGAACCGTTCGCGTCGGCGACACCGTCAAGCTCAGTTACGTCGACCAGAGCCGCGCGGGCATCGATCCCAAGAAGAACGTATGGGAGGTCGTCTCCGACGGTCTTGACTACATCGAAGTGGGCCAGAACGAGATCCCGTCGCGCGCCTACGTCTCGGCGTTCGGGTTCAAAGGCCCCGACCAGCAGAAGCCGGCCGGTGTGCTCTCCGGAGGTGAGCGCAACCGGCTCAACCTGGCGTTGACCCTCAAGCAGGGCGGCAACCTGCTGCTGCTCGATGAGCCCACCAACGATCTTGACGTCGAGACGTTGGGCTCGCTGGAGAACGCCCTGGAGAAGTTCCCCGGCTGCGCGGTGGTGATCTCGCATGACCGCTGGTTCCTGGACCGCACCTGCACCCACATCCTGGCCTGGGAGGGTGACGCCTCCAACGAGGCGACGTGGTTCTGGTTCGAGGGCAACTTCGGCGCCTACGAGGAGAACAAGATCGAGCGCCTCGGGGCTGAGGCGGCGCGCCCGCACAGAGTGACCCACCGCCGGCTGACCCGGGACTAGTGTTTGGGCTGTGACGGCCGGCCCGGGCACCTCCCCACTCGCACGCGCATACGCGGCCACCTATCGCGGCCCGGACTCAGGGGCGTTCCCCGACGTCCCGGGCGCGGGAGACGAGGTACCACCGGCGCTGATCAGCGCTCAGGAGCAGCTGGCGGCCCGCCGACAGGTCGGCCAGAGCCTCGTCGAGGTCTACGGTGCCGATCACGGCGGGTTCGGCCCCGCTCTACAGATCGTCACCGATCAGGCATCCATGCTGATGGACTCGGTCACCGTGCTGCTGCACCGCCTCTCGGTGGGTTACGTCGCGTTGATGCATCCCACGATGCGGGTCCGACGCCACCCGGACGGCTCGCTGGCCGAGGTGAGCCCCGCCGGCCCCGACGCAGGTCCCGACGCCGACGCCGGTGTCCTCGAGGAGTCCTGGATCCACATTCAGCTTTCCGAGCCGGTCAACCAGCGCGCGCTGGCCGAAGCGGTTCGGCTGCTCCCGTTGGCCGTCGCCGACGCCCGGCAGGTGGCGCAGGATTCCGCGGCACTGTCGGCCGCCCTGCTGAGCCTGGCCCACGACGTCGCGGCCGACGACGGCACCCGGTTTGCCGGCACGGACCGGATGGACCTGTCGTATCTACTGCGCTGGCTCGACGTCCACTTCGTTGTGCTGGGCGCGCTGCGCTGCACCGTGCGCGACGGGCTGACCACCGCCGACGAGAGCAGCCGGCTGGGGGTGGCCCGGCTGCGAACCGAGGTGCTGCCCGAACTCACCGAACCGGGGGAGACCCTGGTGCTGGCACAGGCCACCATGCCCAGCTTTCTGCGGTACGGCTCCTACCCCTACATCGTGGCGGTCCGCGAAAACAGCGACTCGGGCGTCATCGAGCATCGTTTCGTGGGGCTTTTCACCGCCGCCGCGATGAACGCCAACGTGCTTGACATCCCGCTGATCTCCCGGCGCGTGCAGGAAGCGCTCGCGATGTCCCACGACGATCCTCGCAATC
>NZ_JBILVF010000180.1:0-6313 GCF_044370595.1 Mycobacterium sp. | reverse complement strand
TGTCGTTCGGCGCGTCGCGCCCACCGATGCGTCGGGAGGGCAGCGCAGCGATTTCGCTCGGAGGGGGCCGCGGCTGTTGATCACCGAGTCCCGCCGTCGGCGCGTTGTCCACAGGGAACCTCGTCGTCCCCGCGCCTATGCAGTGCTCAGGAGGCTTTTCACCGGCCGAATCGGGATGTGGATAAACCTGTGGAAACTGTGGATAGCGGGGTATTGCTGACTAATGTCCCCAGCGTAAGCGGCACACGGTGCCACAATAAGGGCCGCCATAGTGGCAGTGGCGGGACTGCGTGGACCGTCCCGGCGGGACACTGCCTCGCTAGGCTGGTCGGCGTGATTCAGGTGTGCTCCCGGTGCGGGACACGGTGGAACGTGCGCCATCGGCAGCGCGGATGGTGTCCACGGTGCCAGGGTGCCCTGCTAGCGCCCACGGGTGCGCCGGCTCTGCAGATGGCGGGCGGGCCGCAGGTCGGGCCGCCGCGCACGCCGTCCACGCGGCGACCGCCCTCGGGTTTCCGCTGGATCGCGGTGCGGCCGGGCCCGCCGCCACCACCCCGGCCTCGCCGTCGCCCGCTGGGGCCGACGCCGCGCTACCATTCCGTTCCCCGGTGGGGGCTGGTCGACCCGATCACCCTGCAGGCCGCCGCCGATGAGCGCGGGCCAGGAAAGACGGCGTCGGCGGGCGTGGCACGTGCGGCGCTGATCGGTGCCGCCGTGGTGTTCGCGTTGGCTGCCGGTGTGCACGTGGTGCGTTACCTGTTGCTGTTGCTCAACCGCACGGTGTTGCTGCCGCCGTTCATCGCCTTCGGCTCGTTGTTGGCCGGCGTGTTGATCAGCCTCGCGGCCATCGTTGCGGTGATCGCGGCGGCGGTCACCCTGACCTCGTGGTTGATCGGCCGGCGGGCAGCGGCATTCGCTGTACACGGCCAGGACGATCCACGTCCGCAGTGGGCGGTGTGGGCGGGATGCCTGACCCCGTTGGTCAACCTGGTGTGGGCGCCGGTATTCGTCCAGGAGTTGGCGCAGGCGGAGCGGTGTCAGGCCCGTCAGCGCGGGCCCATCATCCTGTGGTGGATCGCCTGGCTGGTCACCTTCATCATCTGTGGTTGGGCCATATGGACCAGCCGCGCCACCGACGCCCAGGGCATCGCCGACAACACGGTGACAATGATCATCGCCTACCTGGCGGGGCTGGCGGTGCTGACGCTGCTGTGGCGGGTGTTGGAAGGCTTCGTGCGCAAACCGGTGGATCGGCCACTGCACCGGTGGGTGGTCGTTCCCCAAGAGCAGTCGGCCACCGGGCAGGCCGATGACACCGGGCAGGTCGATGACACTGGGTCGGCCGATGGCACCGAGGACCTCGGGCGCGAGCCGACCGATGACGTCGACGACGCGGAGTCGTCGGGGCAATCAGTTGAGTCCCGGGACCGGGAACCGGCAGCATAGGTCTATGTCGCCGGTGGCCGAACCGCGTGGGGAGCACCCCTTCGTGGTCGCGCATCGCGGCGCGTCGGCCGATCTTCCCGAACACACCCTTGCCGCCTACGAGTTGGCGTTGCAGGAGGGCGCCGATGGGGTGGAATGCGATGTACGACTCACCCGAGACGGGCATCTGGTCTGCGTTCACGACCGTCGAGTCGACCGCACCTCCACCGGCACCGGGCTCGTCAGTGATATGACTTTGGCGCAACTGCGTGAATTAGATTGGGGGGTATGGCATTCCAGCGCGCGATCTGATGACGAACGGAATGCCGGCGATACCGGCCTGCTCACCCTCGAGGACCTGTTGGAACTCGTCCTGGACTGGAACCGGCCGGTCAAAGTCTTCATCGAGACCAAACATCCGGTGCGCTACGGGGCGTTGGTGGAGAGCAAGGTGCTGGCACTGCTGAACCGCTACGGCCTGGCTTCCCCGGCGTCGGCGGATCTTTCCCGCGCGGTGGTGATGTCCTTCTCCGCCGCTGCGGTGTGGCGGATCCGCCGGGCGGCCCCCCTGCTGCCCACCGTGCTGCTCGGGGAAACCTCGCGCTACCTCGGCGGGGGTGCGGCGACCACGGTCGGTGCCACCGCCGTCGGCCCGTCGATCGCCACCCTGCGCGAACATCCCGAACTCGTCGACCGCGCCGCCGCGCAGGGCCGGGCGATGTACTGCTGGACCGTCGACCACTACGAGGACGTCGAGTTCTGCCGCGACCTCGGAGTGGGCTGGATCGCCACCAACCACCCCGGCCGCACCAAGGCCTGGCTTGAGAACGGGCTGACCGGACCGCGGACTTGACCGGTCAGGGCTGGCCGTCGAGCACTTGCTGGGGAACCGGCGCGTCGCTGCGAAGCGCCCCGAAAAGCATTGCGGCCGTCTCGGAGTCCCACACCGCCACGTCGCCGGAATCGTTGCCGGTGAACTCCCCGATCGGAACAGTGAGGGTGGTCATCGGACCGCGCAGAGCCCAGGTCAACCACCCTAGGCTCCACACATGCGCGCCGTTGTCGACTTTCAGCGCGTCCAATGCCGCGGCCGGCACCGCATACCAGCGCCATGGATTGAGCCACACCGCCGGACTGCCGGCGCGCTGGAGCATCGCCGACATGAACTCCCGCTGTTTGACCATCCGGTCGAGGTCGGCACGCGGGGTGGCGCGGGTCCGGACGTAACCCAGCGCGTTGGGGCCGTTGAGTACCTGACAGCCGGCGGGCAGGTCGATGCCGGCCAATGGATCGTTGATCGGCTCCGGAAGGCACATCCTCACACCGCCGAGTCCGTCGACGACGCCGCCGAAGCCGCCCAACCCGATTTCGGCGTAGTGGTCCAGACGCAATCCGGTGGACTGTTCGACGGTCTGCGCCAACAGCGTCGGGCCGCCTTCGGCGAAGGCCACGTTGATCTTGTCCATGCCCCAACCGGGGATGTCCACATAGGAGTCGCGGGGAATCGACACCATCGTGGTGGGTTGGCCGGAAAGCGGCCCCGGCACGTGCACAAGCAGGATGGTGTCGGTGCGGCCGTTGCCCACCTCGCCGCCGGTGGCCAACTCGGCCTGCTGCTGCTCGGTCAGACCCGCCCGGCTGTCGGAGCCGACCAGAAGCCAATTCGTTCCCGCGCCGGCGGCCGGGCGGCCGGCATAGTCGGCGAAGACCGCCACCCGCTGCAATGCCGTTTCAGCCCAGATCGCGCCACCGAGTACCGCCGTGACCATCAACGTGGCGACCGCGACGAAGCCGGTCACGATCCTGCGGAACACACCGCGCCGGGTCCGTCGCACGGTGGGCGGTGTGCGCTTGGCGCGGACGGCGGGGGCGCTGGCAGCACGGGTCGCGGGTCGTCGCGCCGGAGCAGGTTTGGCAATGCGGGTGGCCTGGACGGCTCTGCGTCTGGGGGCCGGGGGCGGCTGGGGGGGTGCCTGGGGGATTGGCTGGGGGGGCCGCTGGGGGGGTGGCTGTTGGGCGGGGAATGCCGGTGGTGGTGGCGGAACCGGGCGGCGGGCGGGGAATGCCGGCGGCGGAACTGGCCGGCGGGGCGGCCCGGGTGGTGGCGGCGGACGGTGCGACGGGGCCGGCAGCCGCGGTGGGGGTCGCCGGTAACCCGTGTCCCGGCGGATGACCTGTGACGGTTCGGGTCGCGGGATTGCGGGTCGCGGCAGTGCGCCCGGTGGCGGCGGGGGTACCGGACGCACTCGTGGAATCCGCTCGGTCGGCGGGTCCACGGCCCCCCGCGGTGGCCGAGGCCGGTCGTCGTTCACACCGGTCAACTTAAGCTGCGGCGGGGCCGGATCACCGCAGCCATGCCAGATGGCCGGACAGCAGAACGTAGCCGACATAGGCCACGGTGTTGATGATCCCGTGGGCCAGGACCAACGGCCACAGCCGACCGGTACGGCACCAGGCGTAGCCGAACACCAGTCCCATGACCAGGTTGCCCACCCCTGCGCCGATTCCTTGGTACAGGTGATAAAGGCCCCGCAGCAGGCTGGAGAACAACACCGCCTGAGATTGGCGCAGCCCCAACTGTTGAAGGCGGGTGATGAGGTAGCCCACCACCACGACCTCCTCGGCGAAACCGTTGGCGAACGCCGCCAGCACCAGGACCGGGATGCGCCACCAGGAGTCGCGCAGTCCGGACGGCTCGACCTCGGCGTTGAGGCCGAAGTGGCGGGCCGCCAAGTAGAGCAGGAGACCCGGGATGCCGATGAGCGCCGCCAGGCCCAGTCCGGCCGCGCCGTCGGACCGCCAGCGAATCCGGCCCACCCCGATCGCTGACGGCCGGATTCCACTGCGCCACAACAGATACAGCGCCAAGGCACCCCATGCCACCAGCTGCGCAATCGACACCAGGTTCAAGCCGAGATTGATCAGGTCGTAGCGGGACTGGTTGGGGTTGAGCCGAACCCGCTGGCCGGCGAGCCCGGACAGCAGGGCGTCGGCCAACTGTAGAACCGCGACCAGGGCGCTGACTCCGAAGGTCACCGCCAACACGACGCCGACTTCCACCCGGATCGCGCGGCGGTCCGGATCGGGGCGGTCCGAATCGGGTCGGTCGGAGCCGGCAGAACTGCCGCAAGTGGCGCTCACCCCGCCACGGTAGCGGCCCGTCCGCCGAGCCCCGACCCGATAGGGTTGAACGGTGTCCCGCATCGCCTACCTCGGACCTGAGGGGACTTTCAGCGAAGCGGCGCTGCTGAGGATGGCCGCCGGTGCGATGGTGCCCGGCGACGGGGAACTGCAGCCCCAGCCGACCGAGAGCACCCCGGCGGCTCTCGAGGCCGTCCGCACCGGCGCGGCCCACTTCGCCTGCGTGCCGATCGAGAACTCGATCGAGGGAAGTGTGTTGCCGACCCTGGACAGCCTGGCCACTGGTTCGGCGCTGCAGATCTACGCCGAGTTGACCCTCGACGTCGCCTTCAGCATCGTTACCCGCCCGGGGATGGGGCCCGGGCAGGTTCACACCGTGGCGGCCTTCCCGGTGGCGGCCGCACAGGTCCGGCAATGGCTGGCCGCTCATCTCCCCGACGCCGAACTGATTCCGGCCAACTCCAACGCCGCCGCCGCCCGCGACGTCGCCGACGGACGCGCCGACGCCGGGGTCAGCACGGCGCTGGCCGCCCAGCGCTACGGCCTGGGCACCCTGGCCGACGGGGTCGTCGACGAACCCAACGCCCGGACCCGCTTCGTGCTGGTGGGCTGCCCGGGCCCGCCGCCGGCCCGCACCGGAGCCGACCGCACATCGGTGGTGTTGCGGATCAACAATTCGCCGGGGGCGCTGGTGGCGGCGATGAGCGAGTTCGGCATTCGCGACATCGACCTGACCCGCATCGAATCACGGCCGACCCGGACCGGACTCGGCAGCTACATCTTCTTCCTGGACTGCGTGGGGCACATCGAAGACAGCGCGGTCGCCGAGGCGCTCAAGGCGTTGCACCGGCGCTGTGCCGATGTCCGCTACCTGGGGTCGTGGCCGACTGGTGAAGCAGTCGGTGCCGCGCCGCCGGCCCTCGACGAGACCGAGCAGTGGCTGGCCCGACTGCGGCGAGGTGCGCCGTGAGCGGACGGCTGATCCTGGTTCGGCACGGCCAGTCCCACGGCAACGTCGAGCGTCGGCTGGATACCCGGCCGCCGGGTGCCGAACTCACCGAACTCGGGGTGAACCAGGCCCGCGATTTCGCCCGGGCCCGGACGCATCCGCCGGGCCTGCTGCTGCACTCGGTGGCCCGGCGGGCAGCGCAGACTGCGGCGGTGATCTCCGCGGAGCTGAGCGCGTTGGGCCGTACCAGTGAAATACCAAGCGGGAAAACCGGATCCGTCATTCCCCGCGAGCTCGATGACATCCACGAAGTCCATGCCGGCGCCCTGGATAACCGTAACGACGACGCCGCGATCGCCGAGTTCAACGCGATCTACCAGCGCTGGCATGAGGGTGACCTCGATGTCGCGATGCCCGACGGGGAGAGCGGCCGTGATGTGCTGGACCGGTATCTATCGGTGATCGCCGAGCTACGGCTGCGCTACCTCGACGACCGGGACTGGCAGTCCGACATCGTCGTGGTCAGCCATGGTGCGGCGATCCGGTTGGCCGCCGCCACGCTGGCCGGGTTGGCGGCAGGCTTTGTGCTCGACCACCATCTGGCCAACACCGGGGCGGTGACGCTGGCGCCGATCACCGATGGCCGCTGGAGCTGCGTGCAATGGGGGTCGTTGATGCCGCCGTTCTCCCCCGGACCGGATGTACATCCGGTCGAGGACGCATTGCGCGCCGCTGACCCGATGGGCTAAATCCACAGTGCAGCACCGCCTCGGGGTGAGCGCATCCCGGTTCGGTGCA
>NZ_JBILVF010000003.1:0-62647 GCF_044370595.1 Mycobacterium sp. | reverse complement strand
CGGCCGACGCCGCCACCGGCGGTCCGCAACTCGAACACGGTCGCGGCGACCCAGGGCAGGCACCCATAGGCCAGCAGCAGGCTCCAATGCCCCTGCAACAGACGTTCGGCGACGAAGGGATTCCACACCGCCACCGTGGCGGCAACCAGTTGACCCGGCAGTCCGCTGTCCGGAAGCAGGGCAGCAGCAAGCCGAGCTGCTCCCCAACCAGCCAGGAGCAGGGCCGCCATCAGCAGCACCTTCACCACCACCCCGCCGTCGAGTGCGGCGGACAGCACGGCGATGGCGAAGTCCTGCGGCACCGCCCGGGGAGCGGACTCGCCGAGCCCCAGAGCCGCATCGGAGAGATAGGACCGCGGCGTCGACACCGCGTCGCGGATCAGCAGGTAGCCCGGCGCGAACAGCGGAGCAGTCACGACCAAGGTCAGGGCCAGGGCGTACCCAGGCGGTGCCCAGCGGGTGGGGACGGTCACCGCTGCGGGGGCGGGGGCTCCGGTCGGCGGGTGGGAATCTTCTCTGTGGGGGCCTGAGCGGCGGGCATGGGGCCCGTTTCGTCCCGGCCGAACAGCCCGATGTTGATGTCATCCTCGTTGGATTCCGGCAGCGCCGCCTCCACCCGGGTGCTGAACAGGCCGAGCAGAATCCCGCCGATCAGGCTCACCACACCGGCGGCGGCCAGGGTGATCGGCAGGATGCGGGACCAGAGCGCCACCCGGTCGCGCTCAGCGCGCGCGGCCGCGATCTGAGACTCCACCGTTTGTTCGGTGGAGGTCACCTTATAGTCGGCGACCGCCACCTCCGGCTTGAGCGGATCGCGCGCGTAGTAGTGGTTGGCGCGCTCATCGGCCTTGACGATGGTCCCCGTCACCGGATCGACCCAGAACGTCCGCTGGGCGGCGTAGTAGCGGGTCATCTTGATCGGCTCGTAGGGGTCTTCGCTCTCGATGCCCCACAGTTCGGCGCGGGCGGTCACCTCGCCGTCCTCGTTCTTGTCGTAGAGCGAGGCGTATTTGATCGGCTCGACCAGTTTGCCGTCGGCGTCGTAGCCGACGTTCTGAGTGAAGCGGTAGGCGGTCAGACCGTTGACGTCGTCCTCGCCGTCGTAGTTGGCGTCGAAGGCCTTCTGCGCGATCGGGTCGAAGAAGGGATAGGACTTCTTCTCGGTGTTGAACGGGAACCGGTAGGAAAGCCCCTCATGGGGCAGGGCGATGTTGGTCGACGGCTTATCGTCCTCAATCGTCCGCGGCTTCTGCACCGATCCGCCCGGCCGATCGTCGTCGGCGACCGCCTCAGCGGTGCTGCGGTTCAACGTCACGGTGTCGACCATGGCCAGCAGCAGTCCGTTGTCCTTCTGCTTGTCGCTGCGCCGCACCGTGGTGCCCACCTGGAAGGTCACCACCTCGGCGTTGGCCGGTGTCTCCACCGTCATCGCCTGCTGGGACACCAGAGGGACGTTCTTGTCGATGACGAACCGCTGGCCGGGACCCGCTGACAGCGACGCCGGGTCCAGGGCGGTGCCGGTCCCGGCGGAGACCAGGGTCTGGTCGATGTTGAGCGGGATCTTGCGGATCTTGCCGGAGGTGTAGGTGGACAGCAGCACAGCGGCAATCAACAGGGCTGATCCGAGACCGATGACGCCCAGCGCCGCGAGACGCAACATGCTTGCGCGGTTCACGCTGCCGAGGCCTCCTCTATCTCTATCCGGCTCTATCTCTATCCGGCTCTATCCGGTCGGTAATCGGATTGACCCTAACAGTCGAAACGAAGCCGAACGGCCGACCGGAGGGAAAGTAGTGATACCCGCAATCGTCGGGCGTTCCCACGCCGGCCGCGACCCCAGGCACACTGACAGCATGACCGCGCAGCACGAGCAAGTCGGCGGAACCCGCGCCTTCCTGCCCGCCGTGGAGGGGATGCGGGCCTGCGCCGCGATGGGCGTGGTGCTGACCCACGTGGCTTTCCAGACCGGGACTTCCGGCGGAGTGATCGGCCGGTTGCTGCACCGTTTCGATTTGGCTGTCGCGGTGTTCTTCGCGCTGACCGGCTTCCTGCTCTGGCGTGGCCACGCCGCCGCCGCCCGGGGGCTGCGGCACCGCCCGCCGACCGGCCATTACCTACGGTCGCGGCTGGTTCGGATCATGCCGGCCTATCTGGTCGCGGTGGTGGTGATCCTGACCCTGCTGCCTGAGGCCAACCACGCCAGTTCCACGGTATGGCTGGCCAATCTGACGCTCACGCAGGTCTATGTGCCGCTGACACTGACCGCCGGGCTCACCCAGATGTGGAGCCTGTCGGTGGAAGTGACCTTCTACCTGGCACTGCCGCTGCTGGCATTCTTCGCCTACCGGTTGCCGGTGCGCGCGCGGGTGCCGGCGATCACCGCGGTCGCCCTGGCCAGCCTGGCCTGGGGGCTGCTGCCGATCCACACCGCCGAGGGGGTCAACTTCCTGAACTGGCCACCGGCTTACGCGTCCTGGTTCGCCGCCGGGATGCTGCTGGCCGAGTGGACCGTCAGCCCCGTGGGCTGGCCGCACCGCCTGGCCCGTAATCCGTTGATGATCTACGGGATCGCCCTGGTTGCCTACCTGATCTCGGCGTCGCCGCTGGCCGGCCCCAAGGATCTGGTCCCGGCGACGCTGGGGCAGTTCGTGGTGCGGACGTCGATGGGTGCCGTCGTCGCCGGGGCTCTGCTGGCTCCGTTGGTGCTCGACCGGCCGGACAGTGCGCACCGCATCCTGGGCAGTCGCGTGATGGTGACGCTGGGCCGGTGGTCCTACGGGTTGTTCATCTGGCACCTCGCCGCGCTGGTGATGGTGTTCCCGATGATCGGCAAGTTCATGTTCAACGGCGACCTGGTCGTGGTGTTCGTGCTGACCACGGTGCTGGGTTTCGCAATGGCGGCGGTCAGTTACGCGCTGATCGAATCACCGTGCCGGAATGCCCTGCGGCGGTGGGAATATCGGCGCAGCACCAGGGACAGGACCGCGCCGCCACCGCTGGACAGTTCGGTTACTGATCAGCCTGAGCCGGCGGTCGCGCGGTAGCCTCGCGCGCCGCCGCGTCGAGTCGCGCGATGACCTCGTCGCGGATCGCGGAGCGTCGTGCTTTGCCGGCGTCATCGCGCAGTGGTGTGTCGACGAACTCGACGCCGCGCGGCACCTTGTATTCGGCCAGTCGCTCGGCGATGAAGGACGTCACAGTCGCCTCGGCCAGCGTTGTCCGGCTGTGGACCAGAGCGTGCGGTACCTGACCGAGGTCGGCGTGCGGGACCCCTACCACCAGGCAGGACAAGACGGCGGGATGTTCGGCCAGAGCGTTCTCGATCTCGGCGGGGTAGACGTTGCGCCCACCGACGGTGAACATGTCGACCCGCCGGTCGGCGAGATACAGGTAACCGTCGGCATCGAACCAGCCGAGGTCGCCCAGGGAATCCCAGGATCCCGTCGGGTCAGGCCGGCTTGTGGCGGTGCTGCCGATGTAGCGGTAGGTGGGTCGACTGCCGGGACGGGGCCGCATATAGATCTCGCCGACCACCCCCGGCGGGCACTGGTTGCCGTCGTCGTCGAGGACCTTCATCTCCCCGGAGACCACCCGGCCCACCGAACCGCGGTGTTCGAGCCACTCGGTGCCGCTGATGAAGGTCAGTGCCTGCAGTTCGGTGCCGCCGTAGAGTTCCCACACCACGTCCGGGCCCAGGATGTCGATCCAGGACTGCTTGACAGCCGGCGGGCATGGTGCGGCCAGGTGCCACCACCGGCGCAGTGACGACAGGTCGAAGCGGTCCGGGTCGGCGCGGTACACCGGCAGCAGCCGCTGCATGATGGTCGGCACGGTCGCCAGGTAGTTGACCCGATGCTCGGTGATCAGGTGCAGGAACAACTCTGGTTCGAAGCGGCTCATCAGCACCAGATGTTGCCCGGTCGCCAAGGCGATGGTGGCCGAGGTGAATCCGGTGTTGTGACTTAACGGCACCGAGACCAGCTGGGTGTCGGTGGGCAGGTTGCCCATCATCGACGCCACCGCAGCACCCTGGAATCGGCTGTCACCGCCGGCTTCGATCAGCTTTGGCCGGCCGGTGCTGCCGCCGGAGGCCATTGACTTCAGCGATGGTGAAACCGATTCCGGCAGTGAAGCATCCGAGAAGTCGTCGGGCTGGAAGTCTCCCGGCACCGATGCAACCCGGCCGCGCGGGTCGGGGCGGCCGACCAGCAGAGCCCGGTCCCGCAGGTCGAGCAGGTGGCCGTACTCGACATCCGGCAGCCGCGCGGACAGCGGCTGGGGGACGGCCCCCAGCTTCCAGGTGGCCACGACCGCCTGCACCCACTCAATGGAGTTGGGTAGCGCGATGGTCACGTAATCGCCCTGGCGCACACCGCGTTCGGCATAGGCGCGGGCCAGCCGGTTGGTGATGGAGTCCAACTGACCGCGGGTGAGGGTGCGCCCGTCGTGGGTGACCGCGGGAGTGTCCGGATGCTCGGCGGCCAGCCGGCTGACCTGTGTCCCGATCGGCGGGACATCCTCCGGGGTCATGTCAGGAGGCGCCGGTGTTGCTGAAGATGGCGCGCGGGTTATCCACCAGCATCGCGGTGATCTGCTCCTCGGTGACGCCACGCTGCCGCAGTGCGGGCAGCACATCGTGGTGGATGTGCAGGTAATGCCAGTTGGGCAGGACGACGGGCAAGGCCGCTTCCGGCAGCCAGTCGATGTGGCACGAGGCGTCGTGGGCCAGCACCATCCGGTTGGCGTAGCCACGCTGGCACATCGTCACCACGGTATCCACCCGGTCGTCGAAGGACAGGATGTTATCCAGGCCGAACCGGTCCATCCCGAGGTAGGAGCCCGCGGCGATCATCTCCTCCAGATAGTCCAGGTCGGTGGTGTCGCCGCTGTGTCCGATGATCACCCTGCCCAGGTCCACGCCTTCGTCGGCGAAAATCCGCTGCTGATCCAGACCACGTTTGGTGTGCGCGTGGGTGTGGGTGGTGATCGGCACACCGGTGGCGTGGTGGGCGCGGGCGACCGCCCGCAGGACGCGCTCCACGCCGGCGGTGAGGCCCGGTTCGTCGGTGGCGCACTTGAGGATTGCGGCTTTGACCCCAGTGTCGGCGATACCCTCGGTGATATCGCGGACGAACATGTCGACCATGGGTTCCGGACCGTCCAGCGCGGTGCCCGGACCGTTGAAGTGAAAGTACATCGGCACGTCGTTGTAGGTGTACACGCCGGTGGCCACCACGATGTTCAGTTCGGTTTGGGCGGCCACCCGTTGGATCCGCGGGATGTAGCGGCCCAGGCCTATCACGGTGGGATCGACGATGGTGTCCACCCCGGCTTGTTTGAGGGCGTTGAGCTTGTCGACGGCGTCCTGCTCGCGGGCCTGCTCGTCGCCCCAGCCTTGCGGAAAGTTCGCCATGATCTCCGGGGACAGCACGAAGACGTGCTCATGCATCAGCGTCACGCCCAGAGCCGCAGGGGAAATCTGGCCGCGGACGGTTTCCACGCTCATAGCAGCGACCTTACGGCGCAGGCGCCGCCCCGGAACCCGGGTCGTCGACGGGACGTCTCGGCATCGGCAGCAGCGAGGCCGCCAAGGCGGCAAGACCGATCAGCGCGAACACCTGCACCCACGCCGAATGCCCGATGTACCCGTCGACCGAGCGCCAGGGATACCGCGATAGCAGCGCCCCGGCGAGGATCAATCCGGCCGGGACCACCGCCAGCGTCAGCCGGTCCCAGGCCGGCTGACGCCGATGCAGCAGGGAACCGAGCACCAGCGCAGCCCCGAACACGACCAGCCCGCCCACTCCGGCGATCACCGTGCCCGCCGCCAGCAGGCCGGCCACCCCCAGCCACCCCGGGCGCAACGGTGTGGCCGGCGGGTAGGGCCGCACCGGCCGGCGTGCCGGCAGCAGCGCCATCACCGCAAGCAATGGAAGCAGCGCCACGCCGACCGTGAGTCCGGTGCGATAGACCCCGTTGGACGGGAAACTCAGCGTCACCGCGCCCTGCACTCCCGCCGGCAGCACCCAGCCCTGCTGCCAGCCGTTGACGACAACCGCGGTCAGCTTCGCGCCGGCGTCGGTATGGGCGACCCAACCGGGGTTGACGCTCTCGGGTACCACCAGAACCCGGCTGACTGGCGCCCGCGGCACGGTGATCGTGCGGCGATCCGGCCCCCAGCCGGTCACCTGCGCAGCCGACGTCGCGGCCGGAGTCAGGTCCTTCGCCAGTGCGGCGGTCAGTTGCGCGCCGTCGGCGATGAACGCCGGCCCCGGGCTGACCAGGAGTTCCTGGGCGCCGGTCTGCAGGGCGATCGGGGCCGGGTCGCATGTCGTAGCCGGTATCGGGCGGCCGTCCAGCAGCGCCTCCACCGTCGTCGACACCGAGGTCTGCACGAACCGCCCGGCCACCCCGATCACCGGCCCCTGACCGCATGGCAGGTCGATACGTCGGGTGCGGTTGGCCTCGGCGTCGGCATCGGCGATCGGGGCGCCGCCCGGTCCCAGGGCGGTGACCTCCGCCAAGCCCGGGGGTTTGAGTTGGTCGAAGCCCAGGGCGGTGCGGTCGATGACGTCGGTCCAATCCAGCATGCTCAGCTGGATGGTGTCGGTGACCCGAGGGTGCAGTGTCACGGTGGTCTCGCCGTCGCCGAGGCTGCGGACCTGGGGGCCGTCGCCGAGGTCGACGGCGACCAGGGTCGGATGGGTGGGCAGTGCCGATCCGCTGGGGGTGATCCGCAGCGCCGTCACCTGCGCCGGGCGCGGCAGGGTCACGGTCAGCGTCGGTGCGGCCTGATGTTGGGCCACTCCCTGCGGTGCGGTCCAGGAGGTACGCACGTCGCCGTCAGTGGCCGCGTAGGACGAGCCCTGCACGTCGACGAGGTCGGCATTGCCTCCAGCGCGCGCGGTACCGGGCTGAGCGATCAGGTCGGCCAGTCGGGGTCCCTGCCGGGCCCGCACCCAGACGGTCGGGGACACCTCGATCGGCGACGGCACGGTCAGGGTCCGGCTCAAGGTGACCGGTTCCTCGGGGGCCACCGCCATCGACGCCGCGCAGTGCACCCCGTCGGGGGAGTCCGCGCATCCGTCCCGCCCCAGCAGTTCCGAACCCAGGTCCCATTCGGCGACCGGCGAACCGGCCGGCGGGGCGGGCACGACGACGGTGTGCCGCAGGTCCACCGGGTAGGCGAATCCGGAAGCGTCATATTGGGTCACCGCCAGATCGGTGATGCCGAACTGGACGCCGGAGGACCCGTCGTCGGTACCTACCGCGGTGATCCGCACCCACGGCGTCTCCCCGTAGGGCAGCGCGATGATCAGCGGCTTACCCGGCACGTCGAAACTTGCGGTGGTGGTTCCGTTGACGGTGGACACCTGGATGCGGCGCACCTGGGCGCCGACGGCGGTGGCACTCGGGGTGATGGTCAGCGTGGCGTTGGTCACCGGTTTGTCGAAGTCGATCTGCAGCCACTGGCCGATGGCCGGTTGCAGCGAGTTGGACACCCATGCGGTCGCCGAGTCCTTGTCGACGGCGGCGACCGGGCTGCTGGCCGGCGAAACGTTGGGCAGTGTGGTGGCATCCGAGGACGAGCTCGAGGCGCTGAGCCGTCCGCCCGTCCACTGTCCCCGGACCGGATCGGCGCCGGGAACGGGGTAGTCGGGTACCCGGTTGAAGGTGTTGCGCCGGTCACCGTCGGCCCGCACCGCCGAGGAGTGGTCGTCGACGCGCCCGTAGTCGGTTTCCCGGTCCACCGGCGTGTCGGTGACGATCACGCCGCGGCTGACAGGTTCGGGCAGCCCGGCCCGGCGGGCGTCGGCGGTCAGCAACATCGGCCCCAGCGCAGGCAGGCCGAGTTGCCGGCGTCGCGCGTCGATGCGTAACAACGACTCCGGCCCGCCGGCCACCCGTGTCATCGCCGTGGCGTCGACCAGATACGGCGCCCCCGGATTGGTGGTCGCCGACTGTGATGTCACCTGGTAGATCTCGATCGCTGGGAACAGTGGGCGCAGACCGCTGTCGCTGATGAAGCCGTCGACGATGCCCGGCCCGACCTTCTCGCCGAACTCGGCGACCTTACGTAGACCCGGCGACCCGTCGATGGCGCGGTGCACCAGCAGGGGGCGGGCCGAGCGCGAGGTTTCCGGATCCAGGTCATTGCGCAGCACGATGTAGGAGATGCCCTGGCGCAGCAGGGTGTCGGCCAGCCCCGCCGACGGCCTGCCGGCGGCGAAGAGTCGCTGCACCGAATCCAGCGCGCGGATGGTCTGCGGTGGGGTCAGTGGGATGGAATCGCGGACGCCCCAGGGTGATTCGCCGAGAACCTGCAGCGGCTCGTCGTGGCTGTTGCCCCAGATCTGCTTGGCGAACGGGGCCCCGGGCACCACCAGCACCCTGCCCGGGGTCGGCTCACCGGTGTTGTTGGCGGTCAGCCAGTCGGCCGCCTGATGCCAGTAGTCCGGGATTGCGCGAAAGGCACCGGGCGGAGTGAGCCTGCCCGACCAGGCCAGTGACGTGGCCACCACCAGTGCAGTGAGCACCACGATGCCGGCCGCGATCCGCTTATCGTCCTCGGGATGGGAGACGGCCCGGATCCACACCGGCCGGGGGGCGCTGCCAGGCAACGGGATTCGCCCCAGCAGGTGGGCCACCCCCAGGACGATAGGGATGCGGATCACCGGTTCGAGCTTGTGGACGTTGCGCAGCGGTGCACCGGCGTCGTCGAGGAAGTGCTGCACCGTCTGCGCCACCGGTGAGCCCAGGCCGCCGGAGTATCCGGCGGTCAGCAGCACGATGCCGATCAGCAGCATGGTGACCAGCCGTCCGCGGGCCGGCATCGACCGCAGCGCCAGCCCAGCCAGACCACCGGCGGCGACCAGCACGGTTGCCAGCACCGCGACCGGTTGGGTGACCAATGACGCCGCCGCGGTGGCGTTGGGGGCGACGAACGGAGTCCAGGCCGAGGTCCCGCGCAGCGCCTCGGTCAGCGAGGTCCACTGGGTGGTCACCCCGGAGGACTCGATGAAGTCCAGAAACGGCGGGCTGATCCGGCCGAGCAGCACCAGCGCAACCACCCACCAGGTGACCGCCAGCGCGGTCGCCAGTGCGCACCAGGCGGTGAAACGCAACCACAACCGGTTGGGCCGATGGCAGGCCCACCAGATCAGCGCGGGCAGGCAACCCGCCAGGCTGGCCACCGCATTGACCGCCCCCATCAGCGCCAGCGCGATCCCGGCCCGGCCGGCGTATACCCGCAGCGCGGTCCCCGTGTCGCCGCGCAGGGCGTGAATCACCGGCAGCAAAACCCACGGCGCCAGCATCATCGGCAGGGTTTCCGAGGAGATCGACCCGAGGGTGGTCAGCACCCGCGGTGAGAGCGCGAAGGCGGCCGCCGCCACCAACCGCGAAGTGCGGGTGCCGATGCCCAGCGTCTCGGCGACCCGCATGAGCCCCCAGAAGCCGGCGGTGAGCAGCAGCGCCCACCACAGTCGCTGGATCACCCATCCGGGCAAACCCACGGTGTCGCCGAGCAGAAAGAAGGCGCCGTGCGGGAAGAGGTATCCGTAGGCCTGGTTCTGGGCCTGGCCGAACGGCAGGTCGCTGTTCCACAGATTGGCTGCCCGCTCCAGGAATCGCAATGGGTTGGCGGTGAGGTCGAGTTTGGTGTCCGGGGCGATCAGACCCGGTGCCTGGAGAAAACACAGCAGCAGCGCGGCCGCGAACACCGCGGCCAGCCAGCGCCGGGACAGCGGAGAACGGTCGGCGGCGGGTTCCTCCGTGATCAGGATGCTCAGGCTAGCCGCGGTTGCCGTACTCGACGCGATTGAGGACCGACGACGCCGGATCACCTGGCTGCAGGGCCGGTTTGGTGTCCTGCTGGATCATCAGGGTGGCTCCGAACACCGAGGCGGCGCCGAGCAGCAAGCCGACCACAACGCTGGCGGCGGCGGGCACCACGAACCGGGTCATCGTCGGCTCTCCTTGGCTGTTGATGATGGGCTGGTCGAGGGCATGTCATGCGAGGAAACCCTGCCGGTGAACCTAGCATGAGAGGAGCCCGCCGAAGCCACCTCGGTTTGACTCAAGCCGAGGTCATGACAGCATGTTCGGATGCTCACTAGTCTGCTTTCGCTTCGTACCGTGGCGGCGTGCGCGGCCGTGCCGATGGTTTTGGCGGCCTGCTCGGCACCCGCAGAGCGCGCTGCCGCGCCGTCATCTGCTGAGGTCACCGCCGCCGAATCGGCCAGCGTGACGCCGCTGTCCGGCCCGCTGTCGCCGCCGGCTGCGCCCGCGCCCCCGGCATGCGGGGACGGCGCGGCGATGCTGGCGGCGATGTCCACCCGCGACAAACTGGCCCAGACTCTCATGGTCGGCGTCCGCAACGCCGACGATGCCCGCGCGGTGGTGGGCACCCATCACGTCGGCGGCATCATGATCGGTAGTTGGACCGACCTGTCGATGCTCAGTGACGGCACCATCAACGAGATATCGAACCTGGGTCCGCTGCCAGTGGCGGTCAGCGTCGATGAGGAGGGCGGCCGGGTTTCGCGGCTGTCCTCGATCATCGGGGCGATTCCCCCGGCCCGCACCCTGGCGCAGACCAGCACCCCTGAGGAGGTCTATCAGCTCGGCCTGACCCGGGGCCGGCAGATGCGCGGCATGGGTATCACCATCGACTTCGCGCCCGTCGTGGACGTCTCCGATCAGGCCGACAACACCGTCATCGGCGATCGGAGTTTCTCGGCTGACCCGGCAACCGTCACCGCCTACGCCGGGGCGTTCGCCCGCGGCCTGCGCGACGCCGGTGTGATGCCGGTGCTCAAACACTTCCCGGGCCACGGTCAGGGCTCCGGTGACTCGCACACCGCGGGTGTGGTGAGCACACCGCCGCTGGATGAACTGATGAGCCGCGATCTGGTGCCCTACCAGACGCTGACCACCCAGGGCCCGGTCGGGGTGATGCTCGGCCACCTCGAGGTGCCCGGCCTGACCGGGAACACCCCAGCCAGCTTGAGTGCGGCCGCGGTCAATCTGCTGCGCAGCGGCGGCTACGGCGGACCGGGCTTCAACGGGCCGATCTTCACCGACGACCTGTCCAGCATGGCCGCCATCAACTCGCGCTACGGAGTGGCCGAGGCGGTGCTGCGCGCGCTGCAGGCCGGCAACGACGTCGCGCTGTGGATCACCACCGACGAGGTGCCCGGGGTGCTGGACCGGCTGGAGAGCGCGGTCACGGCCGGTGAGTTGGCGCTGCCGGCCGTGGAGGGTTCGGTGCTGCGGATGGCCGGGATCAAGGGTCCCAGCGCGCGCTGCGGCGGGTAGCCCGGTCGGCCCGAAAGCTCCCTGGAATGGCTGCCGGTGGAACCAAGCGGTTGCCGCGCGCGGTGCGCGAGCAGCAGATGCTGGATGCCGCCGTGCAGATGTTCTCCGCCAATGGCTACCACGAGACCTCGATGGACGCCATCGCCGCTCAGGCGCAGATCTCCAAGCCGATGCTGTATTTGTACTACGGCTCCAAGGAGGAACTGTTCGGCGCCTGCCTGAACCGGGAGTTGGGCCGCTTCATCGACGCGGTGCGCTCCGATGTGGACGCCAACGGGGCCCTCAAGCAGACCGCGCGGGAGTTGCTGCGCAGCACCATCGGGTCGGTGCTGCACTACATCGACGCCAACCGCGCGTCCTGGATCGTCCTCTACACCCAGGCGACCAGTTCCCAGGCCTATGCGCACACGGTGCGGGAGGGCCGCGAGAAGATCATCGACCTGGTGGCCCGGCTGTTGGAGTCCGGTACCCGTAATCCCGACCCCCGCAGCGACTTCCATATGACCGCCGTCGCCTTGGTGGGGGCTGGTGAGGCGGTGGCGGCGCGGGTCAGCGTCGGTGACGCCGACGTCGACGAGGCCGCCGAACTGCTGATCAATCTGTTCTGGCGGGGACTCAAAGGGGCACCGGCGGAGAAGGATTCGGTGCCGGCGCACTGACGGCCCGCCGGTTAGAGCGCGCGAACCGTCGCGGTCAGGTGCGGATATCCCTTGGCCACATTGCGCAGTGCGATATCCCAGCCGCCGGTGACCCGGTCGACATACAGTCCGGGGTTGGCCGGCAGAACCACCGGTTTGCCGAACTTCACCGAATACCGCACGGATTCGGGCAGCTGCCCCTCGATATTGGCCAAAACCGCCGCCGCGCTGAACATCCCGTGCGCGATCGCTCTTGGGAAACCGAATAATCTGGCGCCCACCGCGCTGGTGTGAATGGGATTGCGGTCCCCGCTGACCGCAGCGTAGCGACGGATCTGCCCGGCGGTGACACGCAGGACCCCGTTGGGGGCGCCAAGTTTCCGCGGCTGCGGTGCCGGCGCGGGTTTGGGCTCGTCGGACAGGCTGGTGCGCTGTTGATGCAGGAATGTGGCGACCTGATGCCAGGCCGGTTCGTTGCCGACGGCGACCTCACTGACGAGGTCGGCGAGCAGACCCTTGCGGTGTTCACGCAGATTCTCGGCGTGCACCTTCACCTGCAGACTGTCGGTCACCGCGATGGGCCGGTAGGCGGTGATGTGGTTTTCCACGTGCACCGCACCAAGCGCCGGAAACGGGAAGTCCAAACCGGTGAGCAGCGACATCACCGACGGGAACGTCAGCACGAAGGGATACGTCAGCGGAACGTAGGCACCGTAGCGCAGGCCGGTGCTAGCGGCGTAGGCGGCGACGTTGGCGCGCTCGATCTGCAGGTCGTCAACGTCGGCGACCCGGTCGGGGAGGCGGTCCCCGCGAGGCACGAAAGGCAATGCGCCCACTGCGGCGCGTGCCATGGTCAACAACCCGGAACCCGGATCGATGATCGGCATCACGCCCCCAGCATGGCTTGTCCGCACACCCGGACCACATTGCCGGTGACTGCGTTGGAGGCCGGACTGGCGAAATAGGCGATGGTTTCGGCGACGTCGACCGGTTCACCGCCCTGGTAGAGCGAGTTGAGTCGACGGCCCACCTCCCGGGTGGCCAGGGGGATCGCCGCAGTCATCGCGGTCTCGATGAACCCCGGGGCGACCGCGTTGATCGTGATGCCCCTTTCAGCCAGGCGTGGCGCCAACGCCTCGGTGACACCGATCATCCCGGCCTTGGTGGTCGCATAGTTGGTCTGACCGCGGTTGCCGGCGATACCCGCCATCGAGGACAGGCCGATCACCCGTCCTCCCTCTCCGATACTGCCGTTGGCGACCAGGCCCTCGGTGAGGCGCAGTGGCGCAATGAGATTCACTGCCACCACAGCGTCCCATCGGGCGTCGTCCATGTTGGCGAGCAGTTTGTCGCGGGTGATCCCGGCGTTGTTGACCAGGATGTCGGCCCGGCCCCCGACGTCGGAGTAATGCTGTCGAAGGTGGGCCGCGATGCGGTCGACGGCATCCTCGGCGGTGACGTCCAGGGGTAGAGCGGTTCCGCCGACCCGGTCGGCGGTCTGCTTGAGGGCGTCCGCCGAAGCATCGATGTCGATGGCAAGCACCCGGGCACCGTCACGCGCGAAGACCTCCGCGATGGTGGCGCCGATCCCGCGGGCCGCGCCGGTGACGATGCCCACCTTGCCGGCCAGTGGCTTGTTCCAGTCTGCGGGCCGGTGTGAGTCGGCGGCACCGACTCCGAACACCTGCCCGTCGACGTAGGCCGATTTGGCCGAGAGGAGGAACCGCAGGGTGGACTCACACCCGGTCGCCGCCGGCTTGGCGTCCGGGGAGACGTAGACCAGTGCCACGGTGGCTCCGCGGCGCAGTTCCTTACCCAGCGAACGGGTGAAGCCCTCGAGTGCCCGTTGACAGATGCGCCCGGAGGTGTCGCTCACCTCCTCGGGGGTACTGCCCAGGACCACCACCCGCGCGCAAGGGCCGAGGTTGCGCAGCAGGGGAGTGAAGAACTCGTGCAGACCGCGGAGGGCGGCCGGTTCGGTGATCCCGGTGGCATCGAACACCAGGCCGCCGAAGGTGTCCGCCCACCGGCCGCCGAGGTTGTTGCCGACGATGTCGTAGTCGTCGGCCAGAGCCGCCCGCACCGGTTCGGCCAACCTGCCGGCACCGCCGATCAGCAGAGATCCGGCCAGCGGCGGATCCCCGGGCCGGTAGCGGCGCAGCGTCTCGGGGGCCGGGACGCCGAGTTGTCTGGCCAGGAAGGAACCCGGTGTGGAGTTGATGACCTGGGAGAGAAGGTCGGAAGCCACGTCGACCACCTTTCGGGGAGTGCCTCTGGCGTTTGCCGATCCCGGGTAGCGGGAACGCCTCGGTACGAACTTACTCCAGAGTAAGAACGGCGCGTAGTATGGGTGCGGTACCCAGTTTCGCGCCCCGAGCAGCGGAGGTTTGACGTGGCCGATCCCACCCGAGATGAACCCGGCCGGCGCCGGGTTGCCATCCTCGGCGGCAACCGTATCCCGTTCGCGCGGGCGGACGGCGCCTACGCCGAGGCATCGAATCAGGACATGTTCACCGAGGCGCTGACCGGCCTGGTGGACCGGTTCGGTCTTGCCGGTGAGCGGCTGGGGGCGGTCATCGGTGGAGCCGTCCTCAAACACAGCCGTGACTTCAATCTGATGCGCGAATGCGTCCTGGGGACCGCTCTGTCGCCCTACACCCCGGCATTCGATCTTCAGCAGGCCTGCGGGACCGGTCTGCAGGCCGCGATCGCCGCGGCCGACGGAATCGCCGCCCGGCGTTACGAGGTCGCCGCCGCCGGCGGGGTGGACACCACCTCCGACGCGCCAATCGGATTGGGCGACACCCTGCGCAGGTCCCTGTTGGGACTGCGGCGGTCGAAGTCCACCGCGGAGCGGATTAAACTCGTCGGCCGGTTGCCGGCCGCGGTGGGCCTGGAGATCCCCACCAACGGTGAGCCTCGCACCGGCTTGTCAATGGGCGAACATGCTGCCGTCACGGCCAAAAGGATGGGTATCAAGCGTATCGATCAGGACCAGTTGGCGGCGGCCAGTCACCGCAACATGGCTGCCGCCTACGACCGGGGTTTCTTCGATGACCTGGTCACCGGTTTCCTCGGCCTGTATCGCGACAACAACCTGCGGGCGGACTCCTCGGCCGAGAAGCTGGCCGCGCTGCGACCGGTATTCGGTGTGAAGGCCGGTGATGCCACCATGACGGCCGGGAACTCGACGCCGCTGACCGACGGCGCCTCGGCGGTGCTGTTCGCCAGCGAGGAGTGGGCGCGCGCGCATGCGCTGAATCCGCTGGCTTACTTCGTCGACGCCGAAACCGCCGCGGTGGACTATGTCAACGGCGATGACGGGCTGCTGATGGCTCCCACCTACGCGGTACCAAGGCTGTTGGCCCGCAACGGATTGAGCCTGCAGGACTTCGATTTCTACGAAATCCACGAGGCGTTCGCCTCAG
Organism: Mycobacterium sp.; assembly: GCF_044370595.1. Taxonomy (GTDB): domain Bacteria; phylum Actinomycetota; class Actinomycetes; order Mycobacteriales; family Mycobacteriaceae; genus Mycobacterium. Next base: position 47,262 of record NZ_JBILVF010000003.1, on the reverse strand, counting down.
TGGTGCTGTGCCATCTGCAGGCCTGGGAGTCTGAGGAGTACTGCAAGGAACGCCTCGGGTTGAACGCAGCACTCGGTGGGATCGATCGAAGCAAGCTCAACGTCAATGGGTCCTCGCTGGCAGCCGGCCACCCCTTCGCGGCCACCGGTGGCCGGATCGTCGCCCAACTGGCCAAGCAGCTTGCCGAGAAGAAGGCCGAACTCCCCTCCGGGACGTCCAGAACTGTCCGGGGGCTGATCTCCATCTGCGCTGCCGGCGGACAGGGTGTCACGGCAATCCTGGAAGCATGACGAGGTTTGGTCATGCTGAAATCCGGGTAACCGAGTTCTTGGTGGTCTGCATCACCGTCTGATCCCCCGACCCGGCGGTGGTGCAGGGCATCCTTTGTGGGCCAGAGGGTGGCCGTCGCTGGAGCGGAGGGGATTCCAGCGCCGGTCACTTCTTGGTTTCGGGGTGCCGCGGGCCACCGTCGGGCGGGCTGTCGACCAGGCCGGACTGCACGAGGGCGGCCTCGATGTACTGCTGTACGGGCCGAGCCTGGAAGAACCCGGTGTGACCGCCGCGGTACCAGCCGATATCCGGTCGGCCCCAGTGCTCCCATAACTGGATGACCTGCTGACGGGGATGAACGATACGGTCGGCCACCCCGGCGTAGATGAACCGGCCCTGCGGCGGCACCTTCGGCTCCATCGACAGGGGTGAAACCATCTGGCCGATCGGTTTGGCCAATTCGATTGTCCGCCGGCGTGGGTCACTCTTCGGCAGGCCCGAATGCCGGCCGAGTAATTCGACCAGATTGGACGGCGGTACCCCGAGAATGGCGCACGTCAGATCATCGTCGAGGCTGGCCACCAGTGCCGCGATGTAACCGCCCAGCGAGATGCTGTTGAGGCCGACTCGAGCGCCCGGGTGCTCGGATCGGATCCAGGCGATCAGCCGGCGCACATCCCAGACTGCCTGGGCAGTGCCGTGTATGTCGTCCATGACGTTCTCGCCGGGGAATACCGCTCCCTTAGGAAGGCCCCTGGCCCGCGGTCCGTGCATCGGCAGTACCGGCAGGATGACGTTGAGGCCGAAGTCCTCGTGCAGGTGCCAGGCCCGGAACAGGGTCAAATCGAGTGCGGCGCGACCCATTTCGGTGCCGTGCACACATACCAGCCATGGCCGCGGTTGTCCGGGTTCCTCATCGCGGTGCCGCAGCATCAGCGCGTAATCGCGGCGGTTGCCGGGGTAGCTCATCCAGCGCTGCGCCCCAGGTTCGCCGGGGTGCGGTTCATAGCCGCTGTCGAAGGTGATCCGTTCGTGGGTCCGACCGCGGGTGGTGAATGATCGGATCGACACGTCCGACGGTGCCGGCGGAGCGGTGAAATAGCTCTGCGGCTTGTCCAACCAGCCACCGTCGGAGTAGAACTCGACCGCGTCGTGAACCTCGCGGTTGATTTCCTCGTAGGCGGCCGGGTCGCTCAACGGGCGTCGCCACAGCAGGCCGACGAGTACCAGTTCGTCGCGCAGTGCGTGAGTAGCCAGGGACAGCGTTGGCCGTGCTTTGGGAAGATCGCCCTGAGTGCCGCCGAGATAGGCACTCCATGACCGCGCGTAGAAACCGCCCGCCTTTACGAAGGACCCGGTGAAGGGGCCGACGATGTCAGTGAGCGGGTTGCGACCGGCCGGTGGCTTGCCGTTGTCAGACTTGCTCTGCGGAGCAGACACGGCCCCGACGGTAGCAAATCCGTGGCGTAACGGAAGGGCCGTAGGCCCACAGATTTTGGCAGGTCAGGACGGTTGGCGGTGGCTGCCACTTCGTTGTCTGCCGCCGCAGCGGATCCAGCTGTCGGCCTGTGTAACGGCGACGGCCCCGGAATCAGCGATCCCGGGGCCGTCATCGGTGTAACGCGTCGGTGTAACGCGTCGGTGTGACTCAGAAAGCGGCTTCGTCGAGCTCCATGACCTCGTTGTCCAGCGCCTCCACCACCTGGCGGGTACCGCTGAGCAACGGGAGGAAGTTCTTCGCGAAGAACGACGCTGCGGCAATCTTGCCCTCGTAGAAGGACCGATCGGCGCCCGCCGCGCCGGCATCCAGGGCGGCCATGGCCACCGCCGACTGGCGAAGCAACAGCCAGCCCATCACCAGGTCACCGACGCTCATCAGGAAGCGCACCGAACCTAAGCCGACCTTGTAGATGCTCTTCGGATCCTCCTGCGCGGCCATCAGGTAGCCGGTCAACGCGGCCGCCATGCCCTGGACATCCTCCAGCGCCGTCTTGAGCAGAGCCCTCTCGGTCTTGAGCCGGCCGTTACCGGACTCATTCTTGACGAACTCCTCGATCTGCCCGGCGACATGGGCCAGCGCCACACCCTTGTCCCGGATGATCTTCCGGAAGAAGAAGTCCTGGGACTGGATGGCGGTGGTGCCCTCGTACAGCGAGTCGATCTTGGCGTCGCGAATGTACTGCTCGATCGGGTAGTCCTGCAGGAAGCCCGAACCGCCCAGGGTTTGCAGACTCTCGGTGAGCTTTTCGTAAGCCTGCTCCGAACCGCAGCCCTTGACGATCGGCAGCAGCAGGTCGTTGACCTTCATCGCCAGTTCGGCGTCGACGCCGTTGACCGCCTGGGCGACCTCGGGATCCTGATAGGTCGCGGTGAACAGGTACAGCGCCCGCATCCCCTCGGCGTAGGCCTTCTGAGTCATCAGGCTGCGGCGCACGTCCGGATGGTGGGTGATGGTCACCCGCGGAGCGGTCTTGTCCATCATCTGGGTCAGGTCGGCGCCCTGGACCCTCTCCTTGGCGTACTCCAACGCATTGAGGTAGCCGGTGGACAGCGTGGCGATCGCCTTGGTGCCCACCATCATCCGGGCCTGCTCGATGACGTCGAACATCTGGGCAATGCCCTCGTGAACCTCACCGACGAGCCAGCCCTTGGCCGGAATGCCGTGCTGGCCGAAGGTCAGCTCGCAGGTGGCCGACACCTTCAGACCCATCTTGTGCTCGACGTTGGTCACGAAAGCGCCGTTACGTTCGCCGGGCTCGCCCGTCTCGGGATCGAAGAGGAACTTGGGAACGAAGAACAGCGACAGGCCCTTGGTGCCCGGGCCGGCACCCTCGGGGCGCGCCAGGACCAGGTGCAGGATGTTCTCGAACAGGTCGTCGGAGTCGGCGGAGGTGATGAACCGCTTCACACCCTCGATGTGCCAGGAACCGTCCTCCTGCTTGACCGCCTTGGTGCGGCCGGCACCGACGTCGGAACCGGCGTCCGGTTCGGTGAGCACCATGGTCGCTCCCCAGCCGCGTTCGGCTGCCAGCACAGCCCACTTCTTCTGCTCCTCGGTGCCGAGGTGATGGAAGATCTGGGCGAAACCGGCACCGCCGGCGTACATCCACACCGCGGGGTTCGCGCCCAGGACGTGCTCATGCAGTGCCCACAGCAGAGCCTTGGGGGCGGGCATGCCGCCGAGTTCCTCGACCAGTCCCACTTTGTCCCAGCCGCCCTCGATGAAGGCGTGGACAGACTTCTTGAAGCTCTCCGGCAGTGTCACCGTGTGGGTGTCGGGGTGGAACACCGGCGGGTTGCGGTCACCCTCGACGAAGGAGTCGGCAAGCGGGCCTTCTGCGAGTCGGGCCATCTCGCCGAGCATCTCGGTGGCGGTGTCAGCGTCGAGGTCGGCGAACTGACCCTCGCCGAGGGCCTTGTCGACCTCGAAAACCTCGAACAGGTTGAAGACCTGGTCGCGAACGTTGCTCTTGTAGTGGCCCACGATTCCTCCTCGGTGAGAACGCCACACAGGGGTTGGGTACTCGATACAAGTTACCCACCAGTAACATGGTTAAGCTATCCACTTTCGGACCTAATTGCAAGCGGCTGTGATCCACCGCACGAGCGGTCAGTCCTGCGTCGCGGCCTCGGGGTCTGCGCCCGCTGCGGAAACCTCGGCGGGTGACTCCGAATCAGGCAGTTGCGAGACCAGATGCGCGGCGAGTTCGCCGATCGTCGGGTAGTCGAATACGGCGGTCGGGGTGATGTCGAATTTCCCGCCGAACTGTCCGAACAGCCGGTTGCGCAGTTCGACCGCCATCAGCGAATCGGTGCCGAGGTCCAAGAACCTGCTCGTGGCGGCAGGAGGTTGCGCCAGCCGCAGGAAACCCTGAACCTCGCGCTGCAGGAACTCGGTGATGAACGCCGTCCGCTGGGCCACCGGGATCTCCTGAAGTTGCCGGAGCAACTCGCTGTCTCCGGACGCCGACGCGTCGTCGGTCGGCAGCACCTGGTCCAGCAGCGGCGGGCGGATACCGCCCAGCATCTTCGCGGTGCGTTGCCAGTTGGCTTTGAGGACCGTCGCCTGCGCAGTTCCGTGCCGGATGATCTCGCTCAACGCAGCCAGCGCCGCCGGAGGCTCCAGCGGCATCATGCCCTGGGCGCTGAGATTGGCCACTGCTGCCTGTGAACTGGCCATGCCGCCGCTTCCCCACGGCCCGAAGTTGGCGGCGGTCGCGGGCAGCCCGCGCGACCTGCGATGGGCGACCAACCCGTCGAGCATGGCGTTGGCGCATGCGTAGTTGGCCTGGGACGGGGAACCGAGCACCGCCGATGCCGACGAGAACAGGATGAAGAACTCCAGATCGTCGTCCAGCGTCAACCGGTGCAGATGGTGGGCGCCCAGAGCCTTGGGCCGCAACGTCGTCCGGAACCGGTTCAGGTTCTGTTGGGGCAGCAGCGCATCATCGAGGACGCCGGCCAGATGCGCCACACCGCCCAGGGGCGGCAACTCCGAACGGATCCGGCCCAGCAGTTCGGCCACCTCGGACTCGCTACCGACATCGGCTGCGAAAACGTGGACCCGGCAGTGGAAACGCTCGGCGATCGCCGCGATGGCACGTTCGGCATCGGCGTCGGGGCCGCTGCGACTGGTCAGCACGATGTCACCGGCGCCGAGTTGGGCCAGATAGGCCGCGGTATGCAGCCCGAGTGCACCGAGCCCGCCGGTGACCAGGTAGCTCCGATCTGCCCGGGGCTGAAGCGGTTTGGGCATCTGCACCACGATCTTGCCGATGTGCCGCGCCTGCTGCATGCGCCGGAACGCGGTCTTGGCCTCGGTCAGCGGATAGACCTCGGCGGGCACCGGCGTCCACTCACCCTTGGCTAACCCCTCGGAGACCTCAACCATCAGCTTCTGGATGTGATCGGGGTCGGTCATCATCGTCACGTCCAGTGCGATGACCCCGTAGTCGATGTCCGGACGAACCGCCGCCATCTGCTCGGGAGTCCAGATGTCCCGCTTGGCAATCTCGGCGAACCGGCCGGCCTGGGCGGTGGCCCGCACCGTCGCCTCGATGAAGCCCTCATTGGTCAGGCTGTTGAGCACTACGTCGACGCCTGCACCATCGGTGTCAGCCAGGATCTGGTCGGCGAAATCCGTCGTTCGCGAGTCGTAGACGTAGTCGACGCCCATGGCGCGCAGCGTTGCGCGTTTGTGCGCGCTGGCCGTGGCGAAGACTTCTGCTCCGTGGTGCCGGGCCAACTGGATGGCCGCCATGCCCACGCCACCACTGGCGGCGTGGATGAGCACCCGATCCCCGGGCCGCAGTTGGGCCCAATCGAAGGCGAGTCGGGCCGTGAGCGCGGCAGCCGGTATGGTCGCCGCGCCCACCGGGTCGATGCCGTCAGGAACCGGCGCCAGTAACTGCTGGGGCACATTGAGTCGGCTCGCGAACGCGCCCTGCATGGACCCGAAGACGCGCTGACCGATGTGGTACCCGGACACCTCGGACCCGAGTTCGGTGACGATGCCGCACAGGTCGCCACCGATCGGGCCGGGATCGCCCGGGTACAGGCCCAGCACGTTGAGCACGTCGCGGAAGTTCAGGCCGGCGGCCTCCACCCGGATCTGGACTTCATTGGGAGCCGGCGGTGTCACCTCGGCCTCGGTCAGGCGCAGGTTGTCGATCGCGCCGCGCTCGGTCGGGGCCAGCACGTAGTCGTCGGAGCGTGGCATCGGCAGATGTCCGCTGCGGGCCCAGTGCAGCAGTCGGGGCACCAGGAATCTCCCCTGCCGCACCGCGGTTTCGGGTTCAACCACCGGTGTGCCGAGGGCGCCGGCCAGCCAACTCAGCGACTCCTCGGAGCCGTCGGAGTCAACCAGTCGGCAGCGCAGCGTCGGCTGCTCGGCGATGATGGTGCGGCCAAGGCCCCACAGTGCTGCGTTGACCGGGTTGACCGGCTCGCCGGGTTCGGTCGCCACGGCGTGTTCGGTGACGATCCACAGCCCGCCGGCCAGGTTGAGCTTCTCCTGGCCCAGCGCGGTCTGCGCGGCGCCGAGCACAACGCTGATCTCGGCTTCGAGACGCGCCGCCAGTTCGGTCGTCGGTCCGTCGGCATCGGGATGCCCCGCGCCGCGCCAGACGATCCCGGTGACCGGTCTACCACCTTCGGCGGCGACAGCGAAGGCCTGCTGCCAGGCGTCCGGGTCGTCGGCGGGGTCGATGACGACTGCGCCGTCGAGTCCGGTTGCCAGATCGTCGAATCCGGCGATCAGCCAGGTGCCGTCGGCCGTGGTGGCCGCGCCGTGTTCGGCGGCTGCCGGCGGGGCGGATTCATGCCAACCCAGGGTGTACAGCAGCCGGGTCGCGTCCCCACCGAGCCCACGCAGCAGCGCCTCCCGGGGTGCCCGCTTCACGGTGAACTCGGTGATACCGCCCAGTCGGTGGCCGTCGCGATCGAGGAAATCGATGTCGAAGACCTGCGTTTCGCCGTCGACGCCGCCGGCGTGCCAACGGGCCCGGCAGTAGAACCGCCGCGGCATCCGCTCGCGCAATTCGACCTGCCCGTAGCGCAACGGCAAGAACAGATCCGAGACTCCGTGTTCGACTGCCAGTAGCGCGGGGAACGCCGGGAACGCGACGCCGGTGCACAGGTCCAGCAGAACCGGGTGGATGGGCTCGCTGCCCAGATGCTCGGCGAGTTCCTCTCCGACCGAGACGTCCCCGATCGCCTCACCGGCAAAGTCACCGGAGCCGATCCACAGCGACTTCAGCGACGTCGACCACGTCGGCCCCCAGGCCAATTCCATATCGTGGAACGTCTCGAACAACTGCTGCGGGTTGATCCGACTCAACCGTTCGATCGCCTCGTCCACCGGGGTCTCGATGGCCTCGGGAGCCGCCGTCTCGGGTGTCGCGGCGTCGGTGTCCGCCCCCGACAGCAGGCTGCCGTCGGCGTTCAGCGACCACTCGGACTCGCGGACACCGGAGGGGCGGCTGTGCACCTGGAACTTCCAGCCGCCACCGGCCTCCAGCGGCCGCAGCGTGAGCTGAACCTCACGGGAGGCCTTCTCCGGCAGGATGATCGGCTCATAGAAAAACACTTCCTTGACCCGCGCCGGTGCCCCCGCCGCAGCCAGTGCCATCGCCGCGTAGGTCGCACCCGGCACGACCACCGTGCCGTAGATGACGTGGTGGGCCAGCCACGGCTGCGTCTTGACCGACAGCACGGTGCTGTAGACGGTGTCCCCCGAGGCCAGATCCTTGGCACTGCCGAGGATGCCGGACATCCGAACGCCGTCGGCACCCCCGCCCACCATCCCGGACGCTTTCGGCCAGTAACGGCGGCGCTGGAACGGATAGGTCGGCAGTTCCAACCTGCGGCCCGGGGTGTGCTGCCTGGCCGTGAAGTCCGGCCGGTGTCCGCAGACATAGGTCGTAGCCAGGGCCTCGGTGATCTGTCGTTGCGCGTTGGCGCCCTTGCGCAGCGACACAATCGTGGTCGGGGCCGCCGCTGACTCCGGCCAGACCGACAGCGCGGCGGCGGTGAGGATCGGCTGCGGGCCGATCTCCATCAGTACCGTGGCGCCCAATCGCGCCACCGTCGCGACGCTTTCGGTGAACTGGACGGGCTGGCGGGAGTGCCGACGCCAGTACTCGGCGTTGATCGGGGTGTCGGCCGTCAGGACAGCTCCGGTCCTGTTGCAGACCAACGGCCGGGTCGGCGGGGCGTAGGTGAATTGCTCGGCGAAGGATTGGAATTCGTCGAGGACGGGGTCGAGCAGTTCGGAATGGAACGCGTGGCTGGTCTCCAGCCAGGTACAGCGGGCGCCGTCCTGGCTGCAGGCGGCGACGATCTGTTCCAGATCCTCGCCGGGCCCGGACAGCACCGTGTTGCGCCCGTTGTAGGCGCCGACGGAGACCCTCGGGAACGCCTCGGCGGCGCGCACCACGTAGTCGGGGTCGGCGAACACCGCCACCATCCGACCGCCCGGCGGCAGGCTGCCGAACAGCCGGCCGCGTTCGGCGATCAGCCGTGCACCGTCCTCCAGACTGAACACCCCCGCCACACACGCCGCTGCGTACTGGCCCACACTGTGGCCCAGCACCGCATCAGGCTCGATGCCCCAGGACTGCCACAACCGGGCCAGACCCATCTCCACGGCGAAGATCGCGGGCTGGGCAAAAGACGTGTGCCGCAACGTTTCCGCAGCCTCACGGTCGGTGGACAACAGCACTTCCAGCAGCGGACGCGGCAGCATCGGATCCACCGCTTCGGCGCATTGACCGACGGTGTCGGCGAACACCGGTTCGGTGTCGAACAACTCCCGGGCCATACCCGGGTACTGGCAGCCCTGCCCGGGGAAGAACCACGCGGTGGCCGGCGGGTCGGTGCACTCGCCGCGCAGCACACCGGGGCGTTGCCGGTTGGCCACCAGATCCTCCAGCAGCATCCTGGCCTCGTGCACCGAGTTCGCGACCACGGCGGCGCGGTGCTCGAAATGGGACCGGCCCGCCCCCGCGGTGAAACACACGTCGGAGATCGAGGCCTCGGGGTGCACCTCCAGCCAGGTCGAATAGCGCTGCGCCAACGCCGTCAGACCCTGCGCGGACCGGGCCGACAACGGCAGCACCGCCCATGGTTCGCGGGGCGTTCCGGCCTCGTCGGCGGTGCCGTCGACCATCTGGTCCGATGGCGACGGTTGCGGCGCCTCCTCGATCAGGACGTGCGCGTTGGTACCGGTGAACCCGAAGGAACTGACGCCGGCCCGGCGGGGGTGGCCGTTGCCGTGCCACGGCGTCGGCTTCTCGACGACCTGCACCGGCAGCGAATCCCACGGGATGTGCGGATTGGGACTCTGGAAGTGCAGATTCTGCGGGAGAAGCTCATTCTCCAGCGACAGCACGACTTTGATCAGGCCGGCGGCACCGGCAGCGGACTCCAAGTGCCCGATGTTGGTCTTCGCCGTTCCCATCAGCAGCGGCCGGTTCGGGTCACGTCCGACGCCGTAGACCGCGGCGGCCGCCTGCACCTCGATCGGATCACCGAGTGGTGTGCCGGTGCCGTGTGCTTCCAGGTAGTCGACATCCTCGCCGGCCAGACCGGCCCGCGCCAGTGCGGCGGAGATGAGTCGCTGCTGGGCGCCACCGTTGGGCACCGTCAAACCGCTGGAGGCGCCGTCCTGGTTGACCGCGCTGCTGCGGATCACCGCGCAGATGTGGTCGCCGTCGCGCTGTGCATCGCCGAGTCGCTTGAGGACCAGAATTCCGCAGCCTTCGCCGCGCACATAGCCGTCGGCTGCGGCGTCGAAGGTCTTGCACCGGCCGTCGGGGGCGAGCATCCGCGCCCGGGAAGCCGCGACGATCGACGCGGGGCTCAACAGCACGTTCACCCCGCCGGCCAGGGCCATATCGCAGTCGCCGGAATGCAGCGCCTGGACGGCCTGGTGGACGGCCACCAGCGAGGAACTGCACGCGGTGTCCACCGCGACCGCCGGGCCTTCCAGACCCAGGGTGAAGGCGACCCGACCGGCGATGGCGTTGAGCGCATTGCCCGTGATGAAGTGGCCTTCGAGGTTCTCGATGGAGTCGCCCGACAGCAGATGCGCATACTCATTGGCGGCCACCCCGACGAAGACGCCGGTGCGGCTGCCCCGCAGCGAGGCGGGGGAGTAGCCCGCCCTTTCCAATCCCTCCCAGGTGACTTCGAGCATGAGGCGCTGCTGGGGGTCGATCCAGACGGCCTCGCGGGGAGAAATGCCGAAGAATTCCGGATCGAATCCGTCGACGCTGTCGAGGTATCCACCGCTGCGGGTGTAAATCTTGCCCGGCGTCTGCTGATCGGGGTCGTAGAACTCATCGACGTCGAAGCGGTCCTCCGGGATTTCCCGGATCGCATCCACCCCGCCGGCCAGCACATCCCAGTACGCGTCAGGATCGGCGGCGCCGGGGAACCGGCAGGCCACCGCGATGATGGCGATCGGCTCGTCGGTCGCCGAAGTCGCCAGCGAGGCCGGCGGGGCGGCAGCTTTCGCACCGGCGCTCTCGTTGAGGTTCAGCACGTCGCCGAGCAAGTAGTCCGCGACATCCGACAGCCGCGGGTAGTCCATGGCCAGTGTCGCCGGCAGTTCCTTGCCGACCCCCTGTTCCAGTCGGCGGCGCAGTTCGATGGCCATCAGCGAATCCATGCCGAGATCGAAGAACCCGGCTTCCTCGCGGATCTCGGACGCGTCGACGCGGGTCACCGCCGCGACAGCGTCGCGCAGGTAGTTGAGCACGAGTTTCCGGCGCTGCTGGACCGGTGCGGCGGTGAGTTGGTCGACCAGTGCGGTGCTGCCGGACGCTCCCGGCGCGGGGCTCGAGTCGGGCACCTCCCGGGCGACCTCGCTCAGCAGTGCCCGTCGGCCGGCCTGCAGATAGATCGGCAGGAAACGGGCCCAGTCGATCCGGGCCACCACGGCTTGTGGCGGGCCATCGGAACCGGCCGAGACGATGACATCGGCCATTCCGGCCAGAGCGTCGGCGGGGGAAAGGGTCTGCACCCCCCGCAGTTCCAGCTGCGCGCGGGCGTCCGCATCGGCCATACCGGCCGACCACGGCCCGAAATTCACGCTGACGGCAGGGATGCCCTGTTCGCGCAGGCGCCAGGTCAGCCCGTCGAGGAAGGCATTGGCCGCGCTGTAGGCGGACTGTCCGAAACTGCCCCACACCGAGGAAATCGAGGAGGTGGACAGGAAGAAATCCAGCGGGAGATCGCTGACCGCCTCACTCAGATACCAAGCGCCCCAGACCTTCCCGGCGAAAACCCGATCCACTTCGGCGCTCTCCAGCGTGGCCAGTGCAGTAGTGCCGTTCTCGCCCGCGGCATGGACAACGCCGGCCAGTGCCGGAAGTTGCGCCCGCACTTCAGCCATCACGCGAGCGACATCGTGCGGGTTGGCGACGTCGGCCGAGATCACCCGGACGGTGCAGCCGTAACTGTCGCCCAGTGCGGTGATGCGGCGTTGCGCGGCGTCGTCGGGCGTACGCCGACTGGTCAGCACCAGATAATTCGCGCCGTGTGCGGCCAGATACTCGGCGATCTCCAGGCCGATCGCGCCCAGCCCACCGGACACCAGATAGGTGGCATCGGAACGCAATTGCAGCTGTTCCGGCTTCGGTTGCCCGCTGCGCCGAACCAGCCGGGGAACATAGACCGTGGTCCCGCGGAGGGCGATCTGATCCTCGCCCGGCGACGCCGCGGCAACCTGTGCGATCAGCGGCGACCAGTCTTCGGCGCCGCTGCCGGACAGATCCGCCACACCACCCCACACCTGGGGATACTCCAGGGCGGCGGCGCGGCAGAATCCCCACAGGCTGCTCTGCTCGGGCGACACCCGGTCGGAATCGATGACTCGCTGCGCGCCCCGGGTGACCACCCAGATGGGGACACGCAGCTGCGCGGCGGCGCCGGCGCGGAAGAGCCGTTGCGTCCCGCCCAGGATGCTGTGCTGCATCCGCAGCAGCGACCGCATCGACGCTGAATCGGAATCGGACGCAGCGACATGCAGGATCCGCAGCATCGACTCGTCGGCGTTGCGCAGTTCGCCGGTCAGGCGGTCCTCGTCGGCGTCGGACGCCGGCAACGGCAGCACTCGGTAGGGGTGACCGCCCGCGTCCAGCGCATTGACCACCGCCGCTGTCTGCGCGTCATCACCGATGACCAGCCAGGTGAACTTCCCGGCGGGAGCGGGCGAGGCGAGTGCGGACTTCTCCCAGTGAACCGCGTAGCGCGCATCGGTGAGCGACTGAACGCTGCGCTGCCGATTGTGTTGGGCAGCAAACTTTCTGAGCACATCGGCTGTCGCCTGATCGCCATCGAGCAGTGCCGTGAGTTCGTCGATCCGGCCGTCCTCGAGAAGACCGACCGCGTCGGTGCGGCTGGTTCTCTCCGCGACCGGCGTCCGGATGGGTGCGCCCTGGTTGTCGTTGAACCAATACTGGCGGTGCTCAAAGGGGTAGGTGGGCAGGTTCACCTTGTGTGCCGGCTGGGGAACCACAGCGCCGAACTCGGGCAGGTGTCCGGCGACGTAGGCACCGGCGAGAGCCTCGGTGATCTGGCGGTTGTCGGCGACGTTGCGGCGCAGTGACGCGATCGCCTTGGGTGCGGTCGCAGGCTCCGGCCAGGCCCGCAGGGCTGTGGCGGTCAACACCGGCTGCGGACCGACCTCCAGCAGCAGCGTGCAGCCGAGTTCTGCCAGTGTCGCCACCCCTTTGGCGAATTCGACCGGTTGGCGGGAATGGCGGCGCCAGTAGGCGCCGTCCAGTTTGGCGTTTCGCCCGAGGGCCGCCCCGGTCCGGTTGCACACCAAAATCCTTTGCGGCGAGGCGAATTCGAAGCGACTCGCGTAGGCCTCGAATTCGTCGAGAGCCGGGTCCAGAAGCGCCGAGTGGAAGGCGTGGCTGGTGTCGAGCCATTCGCAGCGGACACCGTCGGCGCTCAGTCGGGTGACCGCCTGCTCCAGATCCGTACCGGGTCCGGAGAGCACCGTGTTGGCGCCGTTGAAGGCGGCCACCGAAAGGGTGGGGAACTCGTCGACGAGACGCTCAACCCGGTCCGGTGCGGCGAAGATGGCCGACATCCGGCCGCCCGCGGGCAGATCGCCGAACAGTCGGCCTCGCTCGGCCAGCAGTCGCGCCCCGTCTTCCAGGCTGAAAACACCGGCGACGCAGGCCGCCGCATACTGCCCGACGCTGTGGCCGAGGACAACGTCCGGTTCGAAGCCCCATGACTGCCAGAGTCGGGCCAGGCCCATCTCCACGGCGAAGATCGCCGGTTGGGCGTAGCGGGTCTGCTGCAGGGTCTCGGCGGCTTGGGCGCTGTCGGCGTCGCCGGTCCCGAAAATGACGTCCAGCAAGGGCTTTTCGAGGACCTCGGCGACGGCTTCGGCGCAGCGGGTCATGGTTTCGGCGAACACCGGTTCGGCGTCGAACAACTCCTTGGCCATGCCGAGGTACTGACTGCCCTGCCCGGGGAACAGCCAGGCGGTCTTGGGTTTGTCGGCGGAGTCTCCGCGCACCAGGCCGGGTGCCGGGCGATCGTCGGCCAGTGCGCCGAGCAGATCGCGGGCAGAGTCCACCGAGTCGACTACCAGAGCGGCCCGCTGCTCCAGGTGGGCGCGGGCGACCCCAGCGGTGAGGCAGACGTCGGCCAGTGAAGCCTCCGGGTGATCGCCCAGCCAGTCGCGATAGTTCTGCGCGGTCGTGGCCAGAGCCGCCGGGGTTCGCGCGGACAGCGGCAGCACCATGAATCGCCGGTCGGGTGGCTCTCCAGCGGGTGCCGGGGAGGCCTGCGGCGCCTGGCTGCTGATGCTCGGCGCCTCCTCGATGATCACGTGCGCGTTGGTGCCGGAGAACCCGAACGAGCTGACACCGGCGATCCGGGGCCGCTCGCTGTGCTCCCAGGCCATCGCCTCCTCGACGACCCGCACCGGGATCCGGTCCCAGGGAATATGCGGTGAGGGGTTACGGAAGTTGAGGTGTTTGGGCAGTTCGGAGTGTTCGAGAGCCAGCACGACCTTGAGGACACCGGCCACGCCTGCGGCGGCTTCCAGGTGTCCGATGTTCGTCTTGGCCGACCCGATGAGCAGCGGCCGCTCAGCGGCGCGCTCGGCACCCAGTGCCGCGGCGGCGGCCCGGACCTCGATCGGATCCCCCAGTGAGGTCCCCGTCCCGTGCGCCTCCAGGTAGTCGATGTCGCGGGGCGCCAGACCCGCGCGGTCGAGCGCCTCGGCGATGACCCGTTGTTGGGCGACACCATTGGGCACCGTCAGACCGCCCGAAGCGCCGTCCTGATTGACCGCACTGCCCCGGATGACCGCCCGGATCTGATCGCCGTCACGGATCGCGTCCTCGAGGCGCTTGATGGTAACGACACCGCAGCCCTCACCGCGCACATATCCGTCGGCGGCCGCGTCGAACGTCTTGCACCGGCCGTCGGCCGCCAACATGCGGGACTGGGAAAAGAGGATCATGGTGGCCGGGCCGAGCAGGACATTGGCACCGCCGGCCAGCGCGAGGTCGCATTCCCCCAGTCGCAGGGCCTGGCAGGCCTGATGGATCGCCACCAGCGATGAACTGCAGGCCGTATCGACGGTGACCGCGGGACCCTGCAGCCCCAGCCGGTAGCTGATCCGGCCCGCGCCGGCCGCCCCGGAGGTGCCGATCGCGAGATAGGCCTCGAAATCCGGGTAGTCCAATTCGTCGGAAGCCATGCCGAGGTAGTCATGGGTGGACAACCCGACGAACACCCCGGTCCGGGTGCCGGCCAGGGAGGTAGGGGCGATTCCGGCATGCTCGACGGCCTGCCAGGCGGTTTCCAGCAACAACCGGTGCTGCGGGTCCATCATGTTTGCCTCGCGGGCCGAGACACCGAAGAACGGGGCGTCGAACCCCGTCGCGTCATCGACGAAGCCAGCGCGACGGGTGACGATCTTTCCGGGTGCGGCAGGGTCGGGATCGTAGAACACGTCGGCGTCCCACCGATCCGGCGGAACCTCCGAGATCGCATCTTGGCCGTTGTGCAGTACCTCCCAGTACTGATCGGCATCGGCAGCGCCGGGCAGACGCGCGGCGTAGCCGATGATGGCGAAACGGTCCGCCTGCGAATGCTCGCTGGGTGACATTCGGTTGTACTCCCCCGCTACGGCTGGTGGACTCTTGAAGTGCGGGAGACCACGTCGTGGCCCGGGACAATCCGAAGAGCCGCGGCCCAGCTAAGGCTGGCTTGTCTTCCGGCGGCCAGTATTGCACGTGCGTTGCTGGCGTAAAGTGGCAGCCGGTTAGCTGTCCGCCACCTTTGGCGACCGGTGCTGTCGGCGTGCGACCAAAGTTCAGGGAGGGTCTGGAGAGAAAATGCTGCGTATCGGCAACATCGCATTCAGCACGATCAACGACTGGACGCCGCCGCCCGGCGTGCTGACCTCCTGGCATCCGACGCCGGCGGCGGCGGACAAAGCCCGCCAGGCTCCGGTCAGCCCGGTGCCGGTTAGTTTCATGCAGGCTCAGCACATCCGCGGAATCCACGAACAGGACGCGGCGGGCCTGGACTACTCGCGCCAGATCATCGCGACCTGCGAAGTGCCCGGTCAGTGCGACATACCCGCGATGACCGAAGCCATCAACGGCTTTCTCCGCCGGCATGACACCTACCGGAGTTGGTTCGAGTATCTCGATGACGGCAGCATTGTGCGGCACAAGATCGCCGATCCCGCCGATGTCGAATTGGAGCCCGTCAATCAGGGCCGGGTGACTGCCGAGGAGGCGCGCAAGCACGTCCTCGAGGTGCCGACTCCGATGGAGTGGGGGTGTTTCTCATTCGGCGTTGTCCAAAGTGAGGACCATTTCGACTTCTATGCCTGCATCGACCACGTCCACGGGGACGCCGCACTCATCGGGATCACGATGCTGGAAGCCCACGGCCTCTACATGTCCGTGCGGGATACCGGTCAGCCATTGCCACTGCCGGAGGCCGGCAGTTTCGACGATTTCTGCATTCAGGAGCGGGAGTTCACCTCCCAGTTGACGGTCGACTCCCCGGAGGTTGCGACCTGGATCGAGTTTGCTGAGAACAACAACGGCACCCTCCCGGAGTTCCCGCTACCGCTGGGAAATCCGCTGGAACCGTGTCTGGCCGAAATGGTCGGCGAACAGATCATGGACCTCGAGCAGACCGAGCGATTCGAGGCCGCCTGCGCGGCGGCCGGGACCCGATTCGTCGGCGGTCTGTTCGCCTGCCAGGCTCGGGTGGAACACCAGTTGACCGGGGCGGCGACCTACTACGGACTCACGCCGCGGGATACCCGCAGGACCGCGGAAAGCTTCACCACCCAGGGCTGGTTCACCGGGCTGGTACCGATCACCGTGCCGATCGCCGCGACCTCCTTCGCCGAGGCCGCCTGGGCAGCGCAGCAGTCCTTCGATTCGGGGCTGAACCTGTCCCGGGTGCCCTACTACCGAGTCCTGGAATTGGCGCCGTGGCTGGAGTGGCCGCGTCCCAACTTCCCGGTGTCGAATTTCCTGCACGGCGGCGCCGCGCCACTGAACTCCGTCATCGCCGCCGCTGAGATGGGTTTCGCCAACAACATCGGGATGTACTCCGACGGGCGGTACTCCTACCAACTCACCGTCTACACCTTCCGGCACCTCGCCGGCACCTCGATGCAGTTGCTGTTCCCCGACAACCCGATCGCCCGCAAATCGGTCGACCGGTACATCGCGGAGATGCGGTCGGTCTGTGCTCAGGTCGCCGCGACCGGGAACTGGGGGCGCGGTGGATAACTGTGGGTAGCCTATGCGTCGGCTAGCCGACGTCGTTGTGCGCTGGCCCGTCCTGATCATCGCGTTCTGGGTGGCACTGGCCGTCGCGTTGCCGCTGTCGCTGCCCAACCTCAACGACATGGCCCAGAAGAACCCGCTGGCCATGCTGCCCGCCGACGCGCCGTCGACTGTCGCCGCCCGGGAGATGACCGATGCGTTCCAGGAATCTGGTACCGACAACCTGCTGCTGGTGGTGCTGACCGACGAACAGGGTCTGAGTAAGAAAAACGAAGCCACCTACCGCAAGCTGGTCGAGGCGCTGCGCCGCGACCAGCGTCACGTCCTCACGGTTCAGGACTTCATCTCGACGCCGTCGCTGCGGGAATTCGTTACCAGTGCCGACGACAAGTCGTGGGTGATTCCGGTGGAACTGTCCGGCGCGCTGGGGACCCCCGAATCGTATGCGTCCTTCACCCGGGTGTCCGACATTGTGCGGGAGAGCACCGCGGGCGGACCGCTGGAGGACCACCTGGCCGGGCCGGCTGCCACTGTTGCCGACCTCACCGTCGCCGGCGAACGCGACCGCCTGCCGATCGAGATCGCCATCGCGGTCCTGGTGCTGGTGGTGCTGTTGCTGGTCTACCGAAACCCCATCGCCATGCTGGTTCCGCTCATCGGCATCGGGATGTCCCTGGTGATCGCGCAGTCTTCGGTGGCTGGCCTTTCCGAGCTCACCGGGTTCGGGGTGTCCAACCAGGCGATCATCCTGCTCACGGCGATCCTCTTCGGCGCCGGGACGGACTACGCGGTCTTCCTGATCAGTCGCTACCACGACTACGTGCGGCGCGGCGAGGAGTCCGACGTGGCGGTCCGGCACGCCCTGGGTTCGGTGGGCAAGGTGATCACCGCGTCGGCGGCCACCGTCGGACTGACCTTCCTGGCCATCAGTTTCGCCCGGATGGGCGTGTTCTCCACCGTCGGCCTGTCTTTGGCGATCGGCGTCTCGGTCGCGTTCCTGGCTGCGAT
Source organism: Mycobacterium sp. (assembly GCF_044370595.1). Lineage (GTDB taxonomy): Bacteria > Actinomycetota > Actinomycetes > Mycobacteriales > Mycobacteriaceae > Mycobacterium. The sequence goes on along the minus strand of NZ_JBILVF010000003.1, from coordinate 29,686 downwards.
GACACTGCTGCCGGCCATCCTCACGGTGGTGGGCAGACGCGGATGGATCAAACCGCGGCGGGAACTGACGGCACGGTTCTGGCGGCGCTCGGGAATCCGGATCGTGCGACGGCCTCGGCTTCATCTGGTCGCTGGGGCTCTGGTGCTGCTCCTGCTCGCCAGCACAGCGGCGATGGGCCGCTACAACTACGACGACCGCAAGGCGGTGTCGCCGACAGCCCCCAGCTCGGTCGGCTACGCGGCGCTGGAACGGCACTTCAACATCAACCAGTTCGTCCCGTCCTATGTCCTGATCCAGTCGCCGCGCGATCTGCGGAACCCGCGGACCCTGGCCGACATGGAGCAGCTGGCCGGACGGATCACCCAACTGCCCGACATCGCGCGGGTCAACGGCGTCACCCGCCCGCTCGGCGTGGTGCCCGAGGAGTTCCGGGCGACCTATCAGGCGGGCCTGGTCGGCGACCGCCTCGGCGAGGGATCGGCAACGATCCTGGAGAACATGGACGACCTCAACCGGCTGTCCTCCGGAGCCAACGAACTGGCCCTCGGCCTCGGTGATGTGCGCGGGCAGGTCGGCGACCTTGCAGTCAATCTCAGCGGGATGGTCGCCGCTTTCTCCGCGCTGAAAGCGCAGTACAACGACGACAGGCTGGTGGCAAGCGTCGAGGTCGGGGCGAAACTCGTCAAAGCCATCAACGAACTGGGCACCTCGATGGGGCTGACCTATCAGGCCGGCCGGGACCTCGTCGGCTGGGTGGGGCCGGTGCTGGCGGCACTCACCGGCAACATGACCTGTGATCTCAACCCGTCGTGCGCTGAGACCCGCGGGAACTTTCAGCGCCTCGTCGACGCCCGCAACGACGGCACCATCGCCCGGATCAACGATCTGGCCCGGCAGTTCAGGGACCTGCAGGACACCGAATCGCTGAGCGCGACGCTGATGGAGCTGCGCAACGCGTTCGCCAGCCTGACCGAGGTCATGAAGCAGATGGGGATGGACACCCCAGAGGGCGCGGAGGACACCCTGAACGGCTTCCTCGGTCAGGCCGATCGAGCCGCGAGTGGGAGCCGGGAGGTAGCTGAGGGGGTCGATCAGGTGGTCCGGCAGATCGACGTGATGCGGGTCGGCCTCGACCAGGCCGCCCAGTTCCTGCTGGGCATGAGGGACAGCGCGGTCGGACCGGCCATGGCGGGATTCACCATTCCGCCCGAGGTGCTCCTCATGGACGACTTCAAAGCGGCGTCCAAGGCGTTCGTCTCGCCAGACGGTCGCACGGCCCGGTACATGGTTTTCACGAACCTGGACCCGTTCAGCCCCGCTGCCATGGATCAGGTCAACGCGATTGCCGACACCGCGCGGGCTGCCCTGCCCAACACGTCGCTGGCCGACGCCACAATCCGGATGGGCGGCTATCCGGTGGCACTGCGGGACACCCGGGACTTCTACCGTTCGGATATCCGGTTCATCGTGATCGCCACCATTGTGGTGGTGATGCTGACCCTGATGATCCTGCTGCGTGCTCTGGTCGCGCCGCTGTATCTGGTCGGTTCGGTCGTGATCTCGTACTTCGCCGCACTGGGACTCGGGGTCCTGGTGTTCCAGCACTATCTCGGTGAACCGCTGCACTGGACCGTCGCCCCGCTGGCGTTCGTGGTCTTGGTCGCCGTCGGTGCGGACTACAATCTGCTGTTCGCCTCGCGATTACGCGACGGGTCGCCGAACGGCACCCGGTATGGCGTCATCCGAACCCTGGCCTCGACCGGTGGCGTGATCACCGCTGCGGGCCTGATCTTCGCCGCGTCCATGTGGGGGCTGCTGTTCTCCAGCATTGGTACCGTGGTTCAGGGCGGCTTTGTCATCGGTGCCGGGATTCTGCTGGACACCTTCCTGGTCCGGACGGTGGTGGTGCCCGCCCTGGCCACACTGCTCGGCAGAGCGAACTGGTGGCCTTCGCGTCTTGCGTCGTAGGGAGCGTTGCCTGGTGAGTAGGTTGATGAGAAAACTGGTGTCCGCGCTCGGCGCCGCCTCAGCCGCGGTTGCGGTCTCCGGGGGTACCGCAACTGCCGATGATGACGGACCCAACCCCGACGATTCCGCCCAGTACGTGTCGCCGGCAGGCACCGCCACCACCCTGGAAGGCACGCCCCCGCGGGGGTATGGGCTGGGCGGCGCTCACGTCCCCGGGATTCCCTACGACGAGTACATCCGCATGACGGGAGAGCAGTGGTTTCCGGGTCTGCAGCGCCAGAAGGTGGACTACTGGGCCGGCCAGATCCAAGGCCGTACCCTGGAGCGTCTGTTCCCCGGGATCGATCAGGCCTTCCCAGGGCTCGGGCTGGATGGGCCTAGCATCGGCGCGTCAGTGGAACAGGGCGCCGGGAATGTCATCGAGACGGTCAACCGGGACGGCCCCGGCACCGTGCTCGGCCTGTCGGAGGGGGCGATGGTCGTCAACGCGGTACAGGCCCGGCTGGCCGCCGATCCCAACGCTCCGCCACCGGATCAGCTCACCTTCGCGGTGTTCGGTGATCCGATCGGTCAGCACGCCTTCGGCGACGGCTGGCTGCGGCGGAACTTCCCAGTGGGAGCGATGGTCCCGTCGATGGAGTTCGTCATTCCGCCCCCGGTCGAAAGCCAGTACGACACCTACTCTTTCGTCTCCCCGTACGACAGCATCGCCGACTGGCCGGATCGGCCGGACAATTGGATCTCAGTCGCCAATGCGATCGCAGGCCTAGCCACCGGACACACCGCCGTAGCGTTTACCAACCCGAGCAACGTTCCGGCCCGCAACATCCGCACGACGGTCAATTCGCGCGGCGGCAAGACGACCACGTTCATGATCCCCCAAGAGCACCTACCCCTGGTCATGCCGTTGAAGTACCTGGGCTTCGACCAGGGCACGCTGAGCCGACTTGACGCCGTTCTGCAGCCGTTCGTCGACGCTGGATACGCCCGCAACGACGACCCCGCCACCGCGCCGATCACCGTGGATCCGGTCAATGGCTACGACCCGGCCGAAGTGACCGCTCCGGCCACCAACGCGACCTACGGAGACCAGGTCGGCGCCGATCCGCTCTCGCAGATGCTGGCACTGCTGGGCAGTCTCGGCGCAGGGAACGGTGGCGTCGGCACACCTGCACCGCTGGCTGCTGAGGCTCCCGGCTGAGACGCTCGTCTCAGGCCCCCAGCACCCCCGCCGTCACCAGCACGGCGCCCAGAACCGCCAGAACCCCGGCGACCCCACGCCGGGGCCGGGTCCGGATCCAGGAGTGGAACCTGGTCATCGCCGACCTGGTTCGATCGGGGGCGATCAGATAGGCCAGCAGTGGTATCTCGACCAGCGCAAAGGCAACAATGTTGAACAGCAGCAGCGCCGAGAATTGGGTGGCTGTTGGCACTCCGGCCGCGGCGATGACGGCCAACGCCGCCAGGTAGTCCACCGACGGTAGCGCAATCCCCAGCCCGGCGCCGCCGGCGACCCACAGCGACTGGCCGTCGAGCAGACGGGTGAGCCAGGCCGGTGGGTGGCCGGTGCGCGCCTTGGTGGTCGCGAGGAACGCCGCGGCAATCAGCGACACCAACCCGATCGCGATCTGGACCTTGGGCACGGTGAGGTGCGCGGACTGCGGTAGCCGGGATCCGACGGCGAACAGCACCACGGCACCCACCGACAGGCCCATCAGGAAGCCGGCGGCCAGGAAGGTGGCCAACTGCAACACCGGCCGCGGACGGTTCAACATCACGACGGTCATTCCGATGCGGAACGGCTCCAGGCTGACCACAAGGGCCATCACCATCAGGGTGATCCACATCGGAGCTGTCAGCTACGCATCCAGTTACGCATCCAGACGGACGAACCGCCCTTGTCGGAGCTCCTCCGCGCAGGCCGACCGGCGGATCTTTCCGCTGGTTGTGGTCGGGATCGAACCCGGCTCCACCAGCACGATATCGGCGACCTGGAGACCATGCGCACGTGAAATCGCGGCAATCACATCGCTTTTCACCGTGGTGAACCCGTCAGCATCGCCGTTGGTCTTCATCTCCACGATGGTGACCAAGCTCTCGGTCTGCTCGTCGGTCACGGCGATGGCGGCGACCCTCCCGCGGGTGATCTGCTGCACGGTCGCTTCAATGTCCTCGGAGTAGTGGTTCCGGCCACGAACGATCAGCATGTCTTTGATGCGGCCCACGATGAACAACTCGCCGTCGGAGGTGAAGCCCCGGTCTCCGGTCCGCAGCCAGTTCGTCGCCGGGGCCCCTGCGGGCGGGTCGACCAACGTCGCGCCGAATGCCGAACCGGTTTGCTCGGGTTTGCGCCAGTAGCCGGCCGCGACGTTCTCGCCGTGGGTCCAGATCTCCCCAACGGTCCCGTCCGGAAGCGGTCGGCAGGTGTCCGGTTCGACGATCTCCACCAGCGGGGACACCGGTAGCCCGTAGCGCATCAACGGCGTACCGCCGGCGCTTCGGACGGCGGTGCCCAGGGTGAGTTGCTCGGCGTCGAACTCCATGGCCTCCGGCGCACGGCCCTGACTGCCGCTCGCAACGAAGACCGTCGCCTCGGCCAGACCGTAGGAGGGCCGGACCATCTCGGGCCGGAAACCCACTGTGCGGAACCGTTCGTTGAACCGCACCAACGTGGACGGGTGAATGCGCTCGGCCCCATTGATGATGCCGATGACCCCGCTGAGATCCAGCGTGGACACCTCGTCGTCGGTGGCGCGCCGGGCGGTCAGGTCGAAGGCGAAGTTGGGTGCTGCCGAGAACGCCCTCTTGTGCCGGGACAGGGCCTGCAGCCACCGCACCGGGCGGGACAGGAACGCGAGCGGGCTCATCAGGTCCCCGCCGCACCCGTCGAAGATCGGCGCTGCGATACCGAGCATCAGGCCCATGTCGTGGAAGAACGGCAGCCACGAGACCAGACGCCCGTCCGGGGGCAACCGGCCGCCGGTCTCGGTGAAATAGTCCGGCATCAACTGCTCGAAATTCGCGTGCAGGTTGCGGTGCGAGATCATCACCCCGGCAGGCAGCCGCGTCGAACCCGAGGTGTACTGCAGATAGGCGATGTCAGGGCCATTGGGTACGTCCTCGCTGACCGGTTGGTCGGCGTCGATATCCATCGTGTCGACTGCCAGCACCGCGACCACCGCCGCGCCGTCGTCGACATACTGTGCCACGAGGTCGAAGACCGCTGTCGTGGTCAACACGACCGTCGGCGACGTATCGGTCACAACGGCGCTGACCCGCTCGTCGTCAGAGCCGGGCACCGGCACGGCCAGTGGCACCGCGATGAAACCGGCCTGCATCGCGCCGAGGAACGCAACGATGAAGGGCAGCCCCTGCGGTGCGAGGATCAGCGCGCGGTCGCCGGGTGCGCCGTGCCGACTGACCTCGGCGGCCACGTTGAGGGTTCGCCGATACAGCTGTGACCAGGTCAGGCTTTCGCTGACGCCGTCCCAGTCATGGTCGTAGTCGGTGAAGGTGAAGGCCAGGTCATCGGGGGTCAGACCAGCGCGTTCACGCAACACAGACAGGATCGAGACTTCTCCCACCCCGACAGGCTACTAACGGCCGATCACGCAGAGCGAATCAGGCAGGTGTGCGGTGATGGGACGCCGTTCCGTGTCAAAATAATGGTCCTATGGGCAACATCGAGTTGACCCCCGCCTCGTTGCGAGAGGCGTTCAGCCATTTCCCCTCCGGGGTGATCGCCATCGCCGCGGAAGCCGACGGTAGCCGGGTCGGTCTGACAGCGAGCACGTTCGTCCCTGTGTCACTGGATCCGCCACTGGTGTCCTTCTGCGTGCAGAACACCTCCCAGACCTGGCCGAAGATGAAGAATCTGCCGACGCTGGGCATCAGTGTCCTCGGTGAGGCGCACGCAGCGGCCGCGAGGGCGTTGGCCGCGAAAACCGGTGACCGATTCGCCGGGTTGGAGACGGTGTCTTCGCTGGCCGGTGCAGTGTTCATCAGTGGCACCAGTATGTGGCTGGAGAGCGCCATCGAGCAGGAAGTCCCCGTCGGGGATCACCACATCGTGATACTGCGGGTGCTGGATATCACCGTGCACGACGGTGTTTCGCCAATCGTGTTCCACCGCAGTGGATTCCGTCGGCTTACCTAATCCGACCGCGCGGGCGGTGGGTGCCCGCAGGCCTAGGTGTTACTTGCTGCTTCGCTTGAAGAGCTTGTTGCCGAGCCAGACGACCGGATCGTATTTGCGGTCGGCAACCCGCTCTTTCATCGGGATGAGCGCGTTGTCGGTGATCTTGATGTGCTCGGGGCACACCTCGGTGCAGCACTTGTTGATGTTGCAGAATCCAAGGCCGAAGTCGTCCTGCGCTTGGTGCTGGCGATCCATGGTGTCCAAGGGATGCATATCCAACTCGGCGATGCGCATCAGGTAACGCGGGCCGGCGAAGGACTTCTTGTTCTCCTCGTGGTCCCGGATGGTGTGGCAGACGTTGTTACACAGGAAGCATTCGATGCACTTGCGGAACTCCTGGGAGCGCTCCACGTCCATCTGCGCCATCCGGTACTCGCCGGGTTGCAATTCCTTCGGCGGCGCGAAAGACGGGATCTCGCGAGCTTTTTCGTAGTTGAACGACACATCGGTGACCAGATCGCGGATCACCGGGAAGGTGCGCAGCGGGGTGATGGTGATGGTCTCGGCCTCGTCGAAGGTCGACATCCGGGTCATGCACATCAGCCGCGGCCGGCCGTTGATCTCCGCTGAGCAAGATCCGCACTTGCCTGCCTTGCAGTTCCACCGCACCGCCAGATCGGGCGCCTGCTCGGCTTGCAGTCGGTGAATGACGTCGAGGATGACCTCGCCCTCGTTGACGTCCACCGCGAAGTCGTGAAGGCCGCCGCCCTCATCGTCGCCGCGCCACACCTTGAGGTTCGCCTGGTAGCTCATTTCAGCCCTTCCGTCCCGGGTGCTGCGCGAGTTCTTCGTCGGTGAAGTACTTGCCGAGTTCCTCGATGTCGAACAGTTCAAGCAGATCCTCCCGCATCGGGGGCTGCTCTTCGCGGGTCACGCTGACTTCGGGCATGACCGGGTCGTTGCCTTCGGTGCGGCACACCAGCAGGCTGCGCCGCCAGTCGGGGCTCATCGACGGGCAGTCGTCGCGGGTGTGGCCGCCCCGGCTCTCGGTGCGGGCCAGAGCAGACTTGGCCACGCACTCGCTGACCAGGAGCATGTTGCGCATGTCCATCGCCAGGTGCCACCCCGGATTGAAGGCCCGGCCGCCGTTGGATTCGATATTGCGGAACCGGACCTTGAATTCCTCGATCTTCTCGAGGGCCTGCTGCATCTCCTCGCCGGTGCGGATGATACCGACCAGGTCGTTCATCGTCTGCTGTAGTTCGGCGTGCAGAGAGTAGGGGTTTTCCGGCTTCGCCCGACCCTGCGGTCCGGTGAACGGCTGCAATGCGATGGAGGCTGCCTCATTGACCGCCTCCTCGCTCACGGCTGGGCGGGTCTTCAGCGCCCGTACGTAGTCGGCGGCGCCGAGTCCCGCGCGTCGGCCGAACACCAGCAGGTCCGACAGCGAGTTACCGCCGAGGCGGTTGGAGCCGTGCATCCCGCCGGAGCATTCGCCGGCGGCGAATAGACCCGGAGTGGCTGCCGCACCGGTGTCCGGGTCGACCTCAATGCCGCCCATCACGTAGTGACACGTCGGCCCGATCTCCATGGGCTCCTTGGTGATATCCACCTCGGCCAGTTCGATGAACTGGTGGTACATCGACGGCAGGCGCTTCTTGATGGTCTCGGCCGGCAGTCGGGAGGCGATATCGAGGTAGACACCGCCGTGCGGCCCGCCGCGACCGGCCTTCACCTCGGCGTTGATGGCCCGGGACACCTCGTCGCGCGGCAGCAGGTCCGGCGTGCGCCGGGCGGTTCCGTCACCGGAGCCCTGCTGTTCAGCCAGCCACTGGTCGGCCTCCGCCTCCGTTTCGGCGTACTGCCCCTTGAACACCGGCGGGATGTAGTTGAACATGAATCGTTCACCGTTGGCGTTCTTCAGGACGCCCCCGTCTCCGCGCACCCCCTCGGTGACCAGGATGCCCTTCACCGACAGCGGCCAGACCATGCCGGTCGGATGGAACTGAATGAACTCCATGTTGACCAGTCCGGCGCCGGCCCGAATCGCCAGGGCGTGGCCGTCGCCGGTGTACTCCCAGGAGTTCGACGAAACCTTGAAGGACTTGCCGATTCCCCCGGTCGCCAGCACCACGGCCGGCGCCTCGAACAGGACGAACTTGCCGGTCTCGCGCCAGTAGGCGAAGGCGCCGGCGATCCGATCGCCGTCCTTGATGAGTTCGGTGACGGAGCATTCGGCGTAAATCTTGATCCGGGCGTCGTAGTCGCCTAGTTCCGCCTTGTCTTCTTGTTGCAGCGATACGATCTTTTGCTGCAGGGTGCGGATGATCTCCAGTCCGGTGCGGTCACCCACATGTGCCAGTCGGGGATAAGTGTGGCCGCCGAAGTTGCGCTGACTGATCCGGCCGTCCTTGGTCCGGTCGAACAGGGCGCCGTAGGTCTCCAACTCCCACACCCGGTCAGCGGACTCCTGGGCGTGCAGTTCGGCCATCCGCCAGTTGTTGAGGAACTTCCCGCCGCGCATGGTGTCGGCGAAGTGCACCTTCCAGTTGTCCTTGGGGTTGGCGTTACCCATCGCCGCCGCACAGCCACCCTCGGCCATCACCGTGTGGGCCTTGCCGAACAGCGATTTGGTGACCACCGCCACCTTCAGACCGCGCTGGCGGGCCTCGATGACGGCCCGCAGACCGGAGCCGCCGGCTCCGATCACGACGACGTCGTAGGAATGCCGCTCGACCTCAACCATGTGTGTCCTCGCTTAGGTTGCTGATGTCGTGGAATGTTGATGCAGTTGTCGCTTTGTCAGCCAATGAATCTCAGATCGGAGATGGTGCCGCTGGCGACCAGGGCGATATAGAAGTCGGTGAACATCAGAGTGCCGATGGTGATCCAGGCGAACTTCTTGTGGTGCACGTTGAGTGCGCTGATCTTCGTCCACATCCAGTACCGCACAGGGTGTTTGGAGAAGTGCTTGAGCCGCCCGCCCATGACGTGCCGGCAGGAGTGGCAGGAGACGGTGTAGGCCCACAGCAGGATGACGTTGACCCACAGGATGATGTTGCCCAGGCCGAAGCCGAAACCGGACGGGGAATGCATCGCCTGGATCGCGTCCCAGGTGTTGATCAGCGAGATGAAGGCTGCGATGTAGAAGAAGTACCGGTGCAGGTTCTGCAGGATCAGCGGGAAGCGGGTCTCCCCGGTGTAGGTGGCGTGCGGCTCGGCAACCGCGCAGGCGGTCGGGGACTGCCACACCGAGCGATAGTAGGCGCCGCGGTAGTAGTAGCAGGTCAGCCGGAACAGCAGCAGAAACGGAAGCGACAGCAGCGCGTAGGGAAGCAACGACAGCGGGCCGGTGGCGGGCAGGATCTGCGGCCAGAATTCGCTTGCCGTGCCGCATTTGACGCTCAGGCACGGCGAGTAGAACGGCGTCAGGTAGTGGTACTTCTCGACGAAGAAGTGGTCACGTTGGAACGCCCGGAAAGTCGCGTAGATGATGAACGCAGCGAAGCCGAGGTTGGTCAGAATCGGCGATTTCAGCCAGTTGTCGGTGCGCAGAGTCTTCTGCGGGATCTGAGCCCGTCCGGGTGAGAAAACTCCGGTAGCGCGGCGATCGGCGGTGGGTGCACTCATCTGCAGTGATCCCTTTCGAGTCAACTGCTTCGCAGACTACCCACGTCTTCGCTTCCAGCCGAAATTGGGTAAGCGTCGCCCCGGCGGGCTGGCGATCAGCGACGGAAGTGGCCGCCGACACCCTCGTCGTCGACGTCGCGCCACATCTCCCGGTCATAGGGGGTGTCGGGTATGGAGATCTTTTCACCCTGGCTGGCCACGTGGTGGGGAGTGAGCTCGAGTTCGCCGGCGTCGATCTCAAGAAGTTCCAGGTCACCGAGTATTCGCTCGGTGTCGATGACCACCCGGCGCATGGCCGGGGCGTTGCCGTAGCGGTGTTGCAGCGAGGCCACGCATCGCCGCATGTTGCCGATCAAATGATGCAGTTCGGCGAGTTCGGTGGCGCGGGACATGTGGCCTCCTAGGTACCGAGAATGTGTCTGGTTTCACACTACTGGTTTGTCGATGGTCGGGGATCGATCCGGTGACCCGGTCGGCCGTTGATTCGGCCGCGACCGTTCTGACCGCGAATGTGCCTTGCCCCACCCAGGTCCCCGACTAGGTCCTGGTAGACGCGCAGGTGAGCACGGGCCACCTCCGGCCACGCCCGCTGGGTGTCCACCTGCTTCGGTTCGTAGTCATTGCTCAGTGCCGCGCACAGCGCTCGCGCGAGGTCTTTCGGGCAGCCGGGTTCGGCGAGCAGGTCGGGATGGGACACAAGACCCCTCAGGTCTTCGAGGTCGCTCGCCACAACCAGCCTGCCGGCACCGATCGCCTCCGCCGCTACGCCACTGCCGGAAGCGGACAGGTAGGGAATGCACACCGCACGTGCTTGCGATAGTGCGCTCTCAAGCTCATGTTTGGTGTATCCCGCCCAGTTTGCTTGTACGCGTGGGTCGTAGACCGCGCTGTCGCGTCCCTCCCAATCGTCTCCCGGGCTTGCCAGTATCTGTAGTTGAGCGTCCGGGATGGAAGTCCAAACGATGTTCATCGCGTCGAGCAGGACGTCAAGACCCTTGTAGCTGGCGATCCTGCCGAAGAACAGAATCGTCCGCGACTGACCGGCACGTCCAAGATCGCGAGTATGAACCCCGTGCGGGATCACAATCGATTTCCTGAGTTCGTCGGGCGTCAGTCCAGCCAAGCCCGAGTCGGTGTGCACGACCAGTGCATCGGCGAGACGCCGGTAGAGGCCTCGAATGCGGTGTTTGACAGCCCCGCGCCAACCGGGTTGCCTGAGCAAACCCAGCCTGTCTCCGGGTTCATGGACCGTCAGCACGGTCGGAGTGCGCCACGCTAACCACAGAAATCTCGGGTCATAGGTCGACTGGAGATGGAACACGTCGTATTTCGCGTCGTTTCGGCGTCGCTGGAAGAACTGCAGTAACTGCGCCGCGGCTTCCACGGACCGGTACCCCCCAGTGAGGACAAGAGATTCCCCGCAACTCTCGTCCAGAATTGAATGGAGGGCGAGTTCGTCGTCGCGGCGACCGACGAATTCGGGCGTGTTTGCTCGAAGAATGATTGCGGTTTCAGCGGATTCGCGGGGGAAGGCCGAAAGCAGAGTGGCGGTGTATTCTTTGAAATGGTCACAGTAGAAGAGGATCTTCATTGCCGACTTAGTCCGGATCGCTAGCGCCGGCAGACCATTCCAGGCCTTTGAAAAATTCCTCCATCGAGATGACGGTTTCTGCGAGATCGAATCGTGACTCGACCCGCCTCCGCCCAGCTAATCCCATACGGCGAGCCAAGTCAGCGTTCGTCAGCAGTTCGTCTAGGCGAGAGGACAATTCATCGGCATCTCCCGGGGGCGTGAGGAAACCGGAAACGCCGTGCTCGATGATCTCCGCGGCACCGCCGACGTCTGTGCACACCACTGGTAGACCGCAAGCCATGGCCTCGAGTACCGCGAGAGGGAGACTCTCAGAATGAGAGCTCAAAACAAGAACGTCCATAGCACTGAGCAACTGGCCGATGTCTTCACGGATGCCGGTGAAAACGATCTGCTTGCCGAGGCCACGTTCTCGACAGAGGGCCTCGAGTTCCGGCCGCCTTGGTCCATCGCCGACAATGAGAAATCGACTGTCTGGCAGTGACTCAAGCACTTTCGCGGCGGCAGAGATAAAAGTCTCGTGATCTTTTACCGGGTGAAGCCGTGCGACCATGCCCACGACTCGAGTTCCGGGTTCGAACCCGAATTCGGTGAGTGGAGTGCGGTCGGTTCGGAACCTGAACGTCCCCAGATCCACTCCGCTGTGGATGATGCGGATTTTGCCTGTCGGATAACGGCAAACCTCAGCCATGAATTCTCTCTGCGTGTGCGCAACGCCCAAGTACGTGGTGGTGGCTGGTATCAGCACGCGATCAGCAAGCCGTTGAACCGAGTTCCGCCGATCGATGGAATTGTGAATCCAGGCGATGCGATGAGGGACATTGTTCAACATGGCTCCCAAGCGACCAATCAGCGAGGATCCCGCTCCATGCACGATGACGATGTCGGGCTGCATATTTCGGATATGCATGAATACACGATAGAGCGCCCTGGGGGCGCTTCGTTTGCCGCCAGCGTGAAGCGCTTTAGCGGTAATGCCGTTTTCTTGGATTCGGTTGAATAACTCGCCCTCTTCGCCGGTGCACACTACGGAGACATGAAAATCCGCCCGATCAAGGGAAGACGCAATACCCACAAGCAGTCGTTCCGCGCCGCCAACCGAGAGGCTCGGAACAATGAACAAAACGCGTAAGGGACGCGATTCGACTGCTTCTTCGTCGTCAACGCGTTGCCGGGGGCTGCCTTGGCGCCTCCGAATTCTATTCCGCACGTCGGCCTCAGGTTCTCAGTTAAGACGGTGACCGGATGTTGGGGGCAGAACGTGATAACTTGCGTCCACCATCCGGTGGACGCGTTGATCGGGCACCATCACAACCGGGACCACGAGTAACGTGCCGGCCACGCGGAAGTTCATCGTGAACGATTTTACAGGACGTCGAGAAGGTCGATCCTTGGTTAGTGACTGCGAGCAACCCCACGGCCAAGGTTAGGGTGTGCGGCGATGTTTCTGGTCACGGGCGGCGCGGGATTTATCGGTTCTCATCTGGCGACCACGCTGCTTGCCGGCGGTCGCGACGTGCGTATCGTCGACAACCTCTGCACCGGTTCCCTCGATAAGGTTCCGCGAGGTGCCGAGTTCGTACTCGGCGATCTTGCCGACCGAGACGTTGCGGCCTCGGTCGTGCGCGGGTGCGAGATTGTGCTGCATCAGGCAGCCATCCCGTCGGTGCCCAGGTCTATCGACGACCCACAGTCGTCACATGATGCGAATATCAACGCAACCTTCAATATCCTGATGGCCGCGCGTGACGCGGGTGTTCGCCGCGTCGTGTACGCCGCGTCCTCGGCTGCCTACGGCAACAGCGCGGAACTTCCCAATGTCGAGACCATGCCGGTCAATCCCGAATCCCCCTACGCGTTGCAGAAAGTGGTCGGCGAGGAATACTGCCGTCTCTTCACGCGCCTGTACGGGCTCGGAACCGTCTCCTTGCGATATTTCAATGTATTCGGTCCCCGACAAGATCCCTCGTCCCCGTACTCAGGGGTGCTCTCCCTTTTCATCAGGGCGGCACTATCGGGCACCGCTCCAACCATTTATGGGGATGGCGAGCAGACTCGCGATTTCACCTACGTCTCTGATGTCGTCGATGGCGTGCTGCGAGCGGTCGACGCACCGGCGGCCTCAGGAGAGGTGATCAATGTGGCCACTGGGAGGAGGATCTCGCTGAACCAGGCCTGGGCCACGCTCGCAGCAACTATGGGACCGCTCCGAGATCCCGTCTACGGACCACCCCGGAAGGGGGATGTGCGCGACTCGCAGGCCGACATCACCAAAGCGACGCAGATACTGGGCTACCGTCCCGCTACCACCTTTGCGGAGGGCTTGCGGCAGACGGTGAAGTGGACGCGCGAGCACCTCGACCTCAACGACGTCGACTGACCTGTGCGCCTAGTAGTTCACCAACGGTAACTCATCGGGTACGCAGGCCCATGAGGTCAGCCTGACGCTGGAACGCGGGCACTTGAGCGCAGACCTCCTCGAAGCTTCCCGCTGCGAGCTTCCTGCCATCCTCGAGGTAGACCACGAGGTCGGCGTTTCGGACCGTCGACAACCGATGAGCGATGATCAATGTCGTCACGCCCTTGAGACCGGCGAGGATGTCGGTGATTGCCCGCTCGGTCTCGGCGTCGAGTGCGCTGGTGGCCTCATCGAGAACAAACAGCCTCGGGCGGGTGAAAAGCGCGCGGGCGACGCCGATCCGCTGCCGTTGCCCCCCGCTGAGCCGCAATCCCCGCTCACCAACCGGCGCGTCCAAACCCCCCTCGACCGTTCGGACGAAGTCCCCGAGATGGGCGAGGTCAAGTGCCTCCCAGACGGCCTCGTCGTCGATCAGATCCGCGGGCAGCCCCATGGCGATATTGGCGCGTACCGAATCGTTGAACAGCATCACTTCCTGCGGTACGTAGGCGATCGCGCCAGGCCAGCGGTGCAGCGCGTCGCTGGAGATCATTCCGCTTATCGTGACCGTGCCCGCGTCAGGTTGCAGGATCCCGAGGATCACATCGGCCAGTGTCGACTTGCCGGCCCCACTGCGCCCGATGAGCGCAACGGATCGGTCTTGTTCGATCGTCAGGGTGATGTCCCGAATTGCGGGTGCAGCTGCACCCGGGTAGGTGAAGCTGGCCCCCCGTACCTCGATGCGGGGAACGAAATCCCGGTGGCTGCCGCGCAAGGAACGCGCCGCGGCGGTGCGCTGGTCTTCAGTGGGCTGGACAGTCACCGGATATCCGAGATCCTCGGCCAGGGAGTAGGTCGTTGAGGCCGGGCCGCCCGCTGCCCTGATCGACAGGGCTGCTCCCTGGAGCCGCAGCAGGGACGGCATCACCCGGACAGCCGCTGCCAGGACCAGTGCGAAGGTGCCCGCGGCGACGGAGACCGGTTGCGTGCTGAATAGCACGGCGGCCAATGCGAACGAGCCAAAGACCAAGGCGACTTCGGACAGGTACTTGGGGAGGATCGCGATCATCTGCCCCCCTGCAGCGGCCATGGCAGCTCTGGTCCGGAGGTTGTCGAGGCGCTCGGCATACATGTTTCGGCGATCTGCGACGATGATTTCCCGGTAGCCGCCGAGGGCTTCCTGCACGGTCTGAAGACTTTTTGTGTCCAGCACGGCCCGCTGCGCGCCGAATCGGGAGGCTTTTGCTCCCAGAACCCGTTGCTGAGCCCAGGAAATTGCTCCGAAAAAGCAGATAACCCCAAGACCAACAGTGGGATTGATGACAAGCATGGCTATCGCGAGCGCAGCCAGTAGAGCCAACTCTGAGGCGGCCACGGCCGCCTGCCCCAACACCACGACGGTCGCCACATTCGCGCCCCGGATCAGTGCCTTCGACGTCTCCTGGGTCGAACGCATCTGAACGAAGGTGAGCGGCCGGGACAGCAATTCCCGGGTCAGTCGGCCCGCCACGAGGGCCTCGCGCCGGGCCAGGAAGCGAAGCAGACGAGACGTCAGCAGGGGGGCGATGATGCTCTTGACCAGCAGTGCCAACGCCGCCGCGCTGGCCAGAACCGCCACAAGTGCGCCGTCGGAGAGATCACCTAAGCCCACGGCCGCGGCCACGGTTCTGATCCGCTCCGGTGCCGGCTGCCCGCTGACTGTGGTTACCGAAAGTGCTCCAGCGAGGCCGATCAGCGCGACTCCCGCAAGATCCAGAACCGAGGTCGTCATCTGGATCAAAACCGCTGCCCCCAAGAGTCGCCGGTCACGGCCCTCTAGGAGACGAAGTGAGGCGCGTATCGTCGCCCACACCGTCATGCGCTCAGTGTCCCACGCACTGATTGAGCAGACGGCGCTAGAGATGAAGCCGCTACGCTCAACTCCCAAGCCCCGTTCGCCTTTGGCGAACTACCAGGCGTCCCCGCCTCGCCAGTCGCACACCAGTGCGGCGTCTGGCTCCAGTTCAATCCCGACCGGCAGGACGAAGACGCTGCCGTCGTCGCCTGGTGTCGCGGCGACTCCGCTTGGCGTCAGCACCGAGGTCGGTCCCCGCCAGGCCAGCCAGCCACGCGGACGGTACAGCCGCGCACCGGCGCCGGAGGCGCTGAGCGCGCCGACGGGGTAGGCGCCGCGGATCACCTGCTCGGCGGCATCCAGCACCGCACTTCCAAGGCCCTGCCCGCGCCAATCCTCGCGCACTGCAACACCTTCCACGTAACCGCAGCGCAGCGCAACGCCGCTGTAGATCAGACGCCGCTGGACCACCGCGGCGTGGGCGATCAGGGCGCCGCGGTAGACGATGATCGCGTGCATTCCACCGAGCGTGTGGTCCCAGTCGGCGTCGGTGAACTCCCCGGCGTAGGCCTCGGTGAGCAGCCGATGCACGTTCAGCAGGGTTTCGCCGTCCAGGTCGCTGGTGTGGATCAGTCGAGCAGTGTGGACCTGCCGGGACGGGGGCGACGTCACGATTCAGCTGTACCAGCCCGGCGTCGTCGCCGTGGCGATACGCGGGTGGCTCCAGTGCAGCCGCACCTGCTGGCCGGGCCGCAGTTGGGCGAGGGTGTCGGTATCGGCGTCGATGACCACCCCGATGACCGGATAGCCGCCGGTCGCGGGATGGTCTGGTCCTAGGATCACCGGCTGTCCGCTGGGCGGGACCTGGATCGCCCCGCGGGTGGCACCCTCGCTGGGCAGTTGCCGGTCCGGCCACCGGTGCTGCAGTGGCGGACCGGTCAGCCGGACACCCACCCGGTCGCTGCGTTCGGAGATCACCCATTCGGATCGAATCAGCGCATCGGGATCGACGAACCAGCCCTCCCGGGGTCCGGGAACGACCGTGAGGTCTACCCGATCAGCGGCGACCGGGGCAACCGGTGCCTGCGCGATACCAGGCAGGGTTGCGGCCGGTCGACCGATCGGGATCAGATCAGCCGGTCGCAACGGCGCCGGGCCGATGCCGGACAAGGTGTCGAAGCTTCGTGACCCCAGGACCGGGGCAACGTCGATGCCGCCTCGGACGGCGAGGTAGCTGCGCAGCCCGGCTGCCGGCCTGCCCACGGTGAGAATTTGGCCCTCGTTGACGCGGTGAATGCTGTTGATGCCGAACGGAGTTCCGTCCACAGCCGGGCTCGGGTCGGCTCCGGTGATAGCTATCTCGATCGCACCGCCGTGTACTCGTGCGGACAAACCACCGAGGGTGATTTCCAGTGTTGCGCTGCCCTCGGGGTTGCCCACCAGTCGGTTGGCCAGCGTGTGCGCGCGCCGGTCAGCGGCTCCGGACCGGCCCACGCCGACGTGGGCCAGCCCTGGGCGTCCTAAGTCTTGGATGACGGCCAACGGACCGGCCTGCACCACCTCCAGGATGATCACGGTACGTCCGCGGCGCGAAACCGCACTCGCATGCCGGGTGCCAGCAGTGCGGGCCGGGGTCGCTCGATGTCCCACAGCACCGCCTCGGTTCGCCCGATGAGCTGCCACCCACCGGGGGACGCACGCGGGTAGACACCGCTGAACTCGCCTGCCAACGCCACCGCGCCGGCCGGAACCCGGGTCCGAGGCTCGTCCCGACGGGGCACCCGGAGTCGGGGGTCGCCGTCCACCAGATAGGCGAATCCCGGAGCGAACCCGCCGAACCCGACCCGCCACGGCGTGGCGGTGTGCGCGTCGACGACCCCGGCCGCGGTCATACCCAACCGGTCGGCCACCTCGCCGAGGTCGGCGCCGTCGTAAACCACGTCGATCACCACCTCCGCAATGACGGTGTCATCTGCAGGTGGCCCGGTGGCAAGGTCGGCCAGGTGGGCTCGGATCGCCCTGAGATGACGGGGTTCGGACAGGCTGACCAGCAGGGTGCGGGCTCCGGGAACGATGTCGACCACCTCGGGCGGCGCGGCCTGTCTGAGCGCCTCCGCGCGGGCGAGAACCTCTGCGGTGGAGGCGCATTCGATCAGCAGTGCCCGGTCACCGTAGTCCCGGATCGCCGCGCTATCGAGACAGTCGCCGACCATCAGACCAGGGCGGCGTAGGTGGGTTCATGCCGCTTCACGTAACCGATCACCCGATAGGTAACGGGAAGTAGGATCACCTCGACGGCTGTCTTGTAGAACCAGCCGAGGGTTGCATAGGTCACGAAGTCACCCACGCTGCTGATACCGATCGCGCTGGCGGCGATACTGCAGAACACAAGTGTGTCGCCGAGTTGTCCGGCGAAGGTCGAGCCGACCAATCGTGCCCACAGGTGCTTCTCTCGGGTGCGCTGCTTGATTTTCACGACGGTCCAGGCGTTGATGGTCTGCCCGACGATGAACCCGGCAAGGCCGGCCACAATCAGTTGGGTGTAGGCGCCCACCACATTCGCGAAATGCTCCTGGTTGGGGTAGAAGTCGGCTGCGGGGAGGTACACCGTGATCCAAAAAGACAGGGCTGCAAGACCATTCATCAAGAAGCCCAACAGGATGGCGCGGCGGGCCGCGCGGAAGCCGTAGACCTCGGCCAGCACGTCGCCGATGATGTAGGTCAGCGGGAACACCAGAAAGCCGCCATCGGTAATGATCGGCCCGAACGCCACCCCCTTGGTGGCCGTGACGTTGGAGATGATCACGCACGCGGTGAAGACGGCGACCAGGATGGGGTAGTAGATACTGCCCACCTGCGCGAAGCGCGGTGGATCCGCGGTATCGACATCGCTGGTCACGATGGCAATCCAAACACGCCGGCCGGTTCGGCGATGTGTACGGGATCGCCCACCCTGATCGTTCCTGAGCTCTGAATGCGGAACACCGATCCGGCGCGGTCGCGCAACGCGGCCGCCGCACCCCGGCCGATCCCGTCGTCCATCAGGCGGCACGGGGCCGCGACCCGAATCACCTCCAGTTCCACCTCGCCGATGCGGATCCGGGCACCGGGCTGGGTCGGCAGCTCTCCGGTATCGACGGTGATGTTGCGTCGGGTTGCGCTGCAGGCAAAGTCGTGGCCGAGGTCGGCGGCAGCCAGGTCGAGCGCATGCTGGGACTGCACGGTGACGTGGCGGTGCCGGCTGCCGTGGTAGCGATCCCCAACAAGGCCTTTGCCGGCCTCGGCCAGTACATCGTCGACAGCGCGCATCGGCAACCGTCGGCCCGGAGCAATGTGGATCGCCACCACTTTCACCCGGCGAAGTCTATGGTGATCGGGGTGACGGATCTCGATCAGCACCGGCAGGCCCACCGCACCCGGTTCGGGCACCCCGCAGGTCTGGTCAATCTCTTCGGCGTCGAATTGTGGGAGCGGTTCTCGTTCTACGGGATGCTGACCATCCTCGGCTATTACCTGTATTACTCGGTGTCCGACGGCGGACTGGGTCTGCCGAAGTCCACCGCGACCGGGATCGTCGGCGCCTACGGCGGATTCGTGTACCTGTCCACGGTGCTCGGCGGGTGGATCGCCGACCGGGTACTGGGGATGGAACGCACCGTGTTCTACGGCGGTGTGGTGGTGATGGCCGGCCACATCTCGCTGGCGATCCTGCCCGGGCTGACCGGGGTTGCGGTCGGTCTGGTGCTCATCGCACTGGGTGCCGGCGCGTTGAAAGCCAATGCGTCCTCGCTGCTCGGAACTCTCTACAACGAAGGCGATCCACGTCGCGACGGCGGCTTCACCCTGTTCTATCTGGGCATCAACCTGGGTGCGTTCATCGGGCCCCTCATCACCGGTCTGCTGCAGACCCGGTTGGGATTCCACTTCGGGTTCGGCGCGGCCGCCGTCGGCATGGCCTTGGGCCTGACGCAGTATGTGATCTTCCGGCGCAACCTCGGCGAGCATGGCCGAACCGTCGCGCACCCACTGTCCCGGCCGGCGTTGTTGCGTGCGGTCGCTGTGGCCGCGGCGGTGCTCGCGGTCATCGGCGCCGGATTGGCTACCGGGGTGGTGAAGTTGGCCAACCTCTCCCAGGTCACCACCGCGCTCATCGTCGTGGCTTCGATCGCCTACTTCACCGCCATGCTGACCAGTAGCCGAGTCACCGCTCTGGAGCGGAGCCGGGTTCGGGGCTTCATCCCGCTGTTCATCGCCAATGCGGTGTTCTGGTCATTGTTTCAGCAGATTTTCACCGTCCTCGCGGTCTACTCCGACGAGCGGATGAACTGGACACTTTTCGGCTGGACCGCCCCGTCAAGTTGGATCGGCTCGATCGAGCCGGTGTGGATCATCCTGCTGTCGCCGGTGTTCGCGGTGATGTGGACCAGACTCGGCCGTCGGGCACCGACTACACCGCGCAAGTTCGCCTACGGTGTGATCGGGATGGGGCTGGCCTTCCTGCTGTTCCTCTCGATGGCCGGAACGTCGGGACGTTCGGTGCCCGTACTGGTGGTGGCCCTGATCATGGCTGTGTTCGCGGTGTCGGAGTTGCTGCTCTCGCCGATCGGGTTGTCAGTGACGACACAGCTGGCCCCCAACGCTTTCCGGGCGCAGATGATGGCCCTGTACTTCTTCTCGGTTGGCTTGGGTACTGCGATGTCCGGGGTGCTGGCGCGGTACTACGACCCGGCGCATGAGGCCGCCTACTTCGGGATCATCGGAGCGTCGGCGGTGGTGGTCGGCGTCGTGGTGTGGGCGCTGGCGCCGCGGATCAGCCGCCTGATGGAGGGTGTGCACTGACGCCTAAGATAGGTCCTGAACACCCGATCAGGAGGACCGTCCGTGTCAGAGACACCCACACCCGTGACCAGCATGCCCAGGATCGGCGATCCCGCCCCGTCCTTCACCGCGAACTCCACCCAGGGCGTCGTCAACTTCCCCGGCGACTACGCCGGCAGGTGGGTCATCTTCTTCTCCCACCCGGCCGATTTCACCCCGGTGTGCACCAGTGAGTTCATGACGTTCGCGTCGATGCAGGAGCAGTTCGCGGCCTACAACACCCAACTGGTCGGCCTGTCCGTCGACGGCCTCTACAGCCACATCGCCTGGCTGCGCACCATCAAGGACAAGATCACCTACCGCGACATGTCCGATGTCGAGGTGACCTTCCCGTTGATCGACGACATCACCATGGAGGTCGCCAAGCGCTACGGGATGATCATGCCCGGCGAGGACTCCACCAAGGCGGTGCGTGCGGTGTTCGTCATCGACCCGAAATGCATGATCCGCGCGATCATCTATTACCCGCTGAGCCTGGGCCGCAATTTCGACGAGTTGCTGCGCGTCGTCAAGGCCCTGCAGACCGCCGACCACTTCGAGGTCGCAACTCCCGCGGACTGGCGGCCCGGTGACCGGGTGATCGTCCCCACAGCAGGGTCGTGCGGTGTGGCCAACGACCGCATGGAGGGCAGGGCCGACGGCGTCGAGTGCGAGGACTGGTTCTTCTGCACCAAGGATATCCCCGCCGATCAAGTCGAGGCCGCCATCCGGGTCAAGTAGCAGCGGTTCGCCGTTGCCACCACCGGCGCCGGCCGGTCTGACTTTCAAGGGCGGCCGCCAGGCTTGGCGCTGCCTCGCGAATCAGTGACTCCACCTGCGCGACACTGGGATTGACCAGTGAACGCTCGCCGACGAAGACCGTCGGCACCGTCTCGTTGCCGTCGGCGGCTGCCCGTACGCGGGCAGCGGCGTCGGGGTCCTCCCAGATGTTGATCGGCTCGAACGGAATGCCGCGGCGCTGCAGGCCCCGTCGTAGCGTCACGCAGAACGGGCAGCCGGGCCGCCAGTAGAACTGCAGGGTTTCAGAACCAGTCATCGTGCATCTCCAGTGTGGTGCGGTCCAGGCTCTCCAAGAGATCGAGCTGCGGACCGGTTCGGGGTAGTTCGTAGCGGAAGAAGTAGCGCCCCGCCTGCCGCTTGCCGTCATAGAAGTCACCGGTCTTGCCCTCGGCGGCCAGGAGTTGCTCCAGCCAGATCCACGCGATGACGATGTGGCCGAAGGCCTCGAGGTAGATCACGCTGTTGGCCAGGGCCGCGTCGACATCCCCGGCGGCGAACATCGTTGTGGTCACCGTCACGAGCCGTTGCCAGCTGCCGTCGAGCTGTGCGGCTTGTGCGGCAAGCTCGCCGCCGGCACCCTTCGCGGCGGCGACGGTTCCGGCGATCTCCCTCGCCAGCGCGGCGACGTTGGCTCCGTCGTGTTGAACAACCTTGCGGCCCAGCAGATCCAGACTCTGGATGCCGTGGGTGCCTTCGTGGATCGGGTTGAGCCGGTTGTCGCGATAATGCTGCTCGACGTCGTACTCGCGGGTGTACCCGTACCCGCCGTGCACCTGGATCGCCAGGTTATTGGCCTCCAGGCACCACTGTGAGGGCCAACTCTTGGCTATCGGGGTGAGGATGTCCAGCAACCGGCCGGCCGACTCGGCTTCCTCGGGCGTTTCCGGGCTGGCGGCGATGTCGACCAGGCGCCCGCAGTACAGCGCCAGGGCCAATGCGCCCTCCACATAGGACTTCTGGGCCAGCAGCATACGTTTGACGTCCGGGTGCTCGATGATCGGAACCTGTGGCGCGGCCGGATCCTTGGCCGTGACGAGACGTCCCTGGGGCCGTTCGCGGGCGTACTGCAACGACTTGAGGTACCCGGTGTATCCCAGCGCGATCGCGCCCAGTCCGACCCCGAGGCGGGCTTCGTTCATCATGTGGAACATGCAGGCCAGGCCCCGGTGGGGTGCGCCGACCAGGTATCCCACCGCGCCGGGCATGCCGAGCGGCTGATGGCGGCCCTCGCCGAAGTTCAGCGCGGTGTTGACCGTTCCGCGGTAGCCCATCTTGTGGTTGAGTCCGGCCAGCGTGACGTCATTGCGGTCTCCGAGCGAGCCGTCGTCGTTCACCAGGAACTTCGGGACGATGAACAACGAGATGCCCCGGGTCCCGGCTGGGGCCCCCGAGATCTTGGCCAGCACCAGGTGGACGATGTTCTCCGAGAGTTCGTGGTCGCCGCCGGAGATCCACATCTTGGAGCCGAACAGCCGGTAGCTGCCGTCGTCACAGGGTTCGGCGCGGGTGGTGATATCGGCCAGCGATGACCCTGCCTGAGGTTCGGACAGGCACATGGTGCCGGTGAAACGGCCGGCCAGCATCGGCTTGACGAAGCGTTCGACCTGCTCCGGTGTTCCGTAGGTGGAGAGCAGGTTGGCGTTGGCCACACTGAGCAGCACATAGGCGGCGGTCCCCACATTGGCGGCGTGGAACCAGGCCAGACCTGCTCCGGCGACGGCGGTCGGTACCTGAGATCCGCCCAGGGAATGGTCCATGCTCATCGCCAACAGATCGGCCTTGGCGAAGGCGTCCAGCGCCTCTTTGACCTCCGGGTTGAGTCTTACCCGTTCCCCGTCGAATGTCGGTTCGTGCGCGTCGTTCTTCTTGTTGTGCGGCGCGAAGTACCGGGTGGCGAGGTCCTCGCAGAGATCAAGCAACCCGGACAAGGTCTCGCGGGAATGCTCGCTGAATCGGCTCCGCTTGGTCAGGTCCTCGACACCCAGCCACTCGAACAGCAGGAAGTCCAGATCCCGGCGCGACAGCAGAGCGGAGCCCACGTTACGACCGTCGTGAGGCGTAGGGCCACGGATTGTTGCGTTCGGGCACCGACCGTGCCCGTTCCTCCTTCAGCCGCATCCGCAGGTGATTCCGCAGGTCGTGCAGGGCGGGGTCGCTGCAGCGGTTCTCGGCTTCGCTCGGGTCACTGGTCAGGTCGTAAAGCTCCCACTGGTCGTCCAACGGACTGGTCCGGTATACCTCGCCGCCGGGGCCGTTGGCGGCCAGTTGCCGGACGCCCGGTTCGGTCCATGTCGAGGGATCGTCGAAGCTGCGCACCAGTTTCCAGAGGCGGCCGTCGACCCGGACCACCAGTCCCTCGAAGTTGGCTGCAGTGTGCGCGGGAATCCGGATACGCAGTGGGGCAGGCGGATTCGTGGTCCGGCCGAGCCGGCGGCCGAGCCCGGACGCCCCGGAATCGCCCTCGAGCATGTTGTCTCGGGTCATCAGGTACACCGCACGGTCGTCATCGGCGGGTGCGCCGTCGACCACCGGCATGAGATTGCGGCCCGGCAACGGGTGGACCTCGGAGAATGAGCCGCGCAGCGTCTCGGCGACCGCGTCGACGTCGACCCCGGCCGCCGCGAGCAGGGTGGGCACCAGGTCCACGTGCGAGGTCGGGGCACCGACCACCCTGGCTTCGGTGGGCTGCGCACCGATCCGGGCGATGCTCAACGGCACGCGGGTGGCCTCGTCGTAGAGGTTGAACCACTTCTGATGCAGACCGCCGTGCGCGCCGAGCAGGTCCCCGTGGTCGGAGGTGCGCACCAGGACGGCGTTCGCCGAGCCCTCGGTGACGGCGCGCCGAACTCGGTCCAGGGGCGTGTCAACCTCGGCGTGCAATCGGTAGTACAAATCGCGGTAGCGCTGCCCGAAGCGCTCATAGACCTGCCGAATCGCCGCGGCCGGGCCGTAGCCGCTGTAGTAGGCCTC
This sequence comes from Mycobacterium sp., assembly GCF_044370595.1. GTDB lineage: Bacteria > Actinomycetota > Actinomycetes > Mycobacteriales > Mycobacteriaceae > Mycobacterium. Next base: position 5,498 of record NZ_JBILVF010000003.1, on the reverse strand, counting down.
CCGGAAGGCGATCTGGGCGGCGGGCTTGCTCCGCAGATCTTCCTCGGCGGTGGGTGCGGGCGGAACATGCGGCGGATCCAGCGGCGAAGGCCGCAGCGGTCCGCGCAGCGCCCAGGTGGGGAAGAGCACGATGTCGTGGGGGTTGACGAAACTGGCCACCAGCAAGAACGGCCGCAGCGCCTCCGGATCCCCGGCCTGCCGGCGGGAGTAACGGTCCTGCAGCCAGGCCACCACCCTCTCGGCGATCAGCGGGTCGCGGCGCAGGCCGCTGTTGGCAAGCCCCGCGCCGTGCGGCTCGGGTCCCACCCAGCCCGAAAAGCCATATGGCTGCAGGGGATCCGCGTCGAGGTAGCGCTGCACCGCCTCGGGGTTGACCACCCCGTCGTCGTCGTTGGTGGCCAGGATCGCCCCCGTCGCGGGGTCGGTCAGGTCGGCATGGGAGATATGCCACTTACCGTCGTAGTAGGTGTCGTATCCGGCCGCCCGGAACCAGTTACCCAGCGTCGGGACCTCGCCACGGCGCAGCCACCGCATCCTCGAGTCGTTGTAGATCTTGCCGATGCCGTCGGTCTGGGTGACCCCATGCAGGTCGGGGTACTGGCCGGTGAAGATCGTGGGCCGGCTCGGGACGCAGGCCAGCGAGCCGGTGTAGTGCCGGGTGAAGCTGACCCCGTGCTCGTCGAACCAGCGCTGGCCGGCCAGCACCCGCCGGCGCCAGTCCAGAACCTCGGCGGATTCGTACGGCGGGATCGCGCGTTCCTCGTCGGTCATCACGATCACGATGTCGGGCCGGGTCGCCGATGAGCCGCTCGGGCGAAGAGAATCAGTCACAGCGAACCTTCCAGTCGTTCGGACAGTCCGGCGAGCATCGCATCGGACTGGGTGGTCATGAAGCGGCAGAACGCACGTTCGGCGAGTCGGGCCACCGGATTGGTGCCGATGTCCACCGTGGTGGTGAGAGTGACGGCGGTTGCGGCCGGGGCGACGGCCGTCAGCGTCCATCGGTTGGCGACCCGGTGCAGTCGCCGTGGGAGGCCTTCGATGGTGTAGGCCAGTGCAACCGGCTGATCGAACTCGGTGATGCGCTCGACGAGGGTGTCGCGGCCGACCTGCACCCGCCGTGAGGTGCCGACGGCGGTGCCGGCTGGGCCGTGTTCGAGCAGGCAGGAGTGATCGACGTTGGCGGCCCAGGAACTGATGGCACCGAAGTCGGCGAGCACCTCCCACACCCACTGGGGCGATGCGGCCACGGTACGGGACCGGCTGATCTGGGCCACTCCTGTATCCAACCCTATTCCGGCCCGCGCTTCACCTGACGGCCGATCCGGTCGGACCGCCGGCGGGCACTCCGCCGGAATCCCGACGATTGGTTCTAGTCTGGCCGTATGCCGAATTTCTCCGACCTCACGACCAAGGCGCTGGATAAGGCGCGGCAATACGCCGAACGCGGGTCTGCGGAACTGCACTACCTGCAGAAAATGATCTCCTCCGGCGCCTTCGGGCTGGAGCCCCCGCAAAACTTCGCGGCACTGGCCGCCGATGTCCGGCGCTGGGGGGAAGTCGGCATGATTCCGGCTCTCAACGCTCGCCGGAATCCTCACCGCACCGCGATCATCGACGACGAGGGATCGATGACCTTCGCCGAACTCAATGACGCATCCAATGCCGTGGCCAACCGATTGCTGGCGATGGGCGTCACGGGTGGCGACGGGGTGGCCATCCTGGCCCGCAATCACCGCTGGTTCCTGATCGCCAACTACGCCGCCGCCCGGGTGGGGGCCCGCACCATCCTGCTCAACACCGAGTTCTCCGGGCCGCAGATCCGCGACGTCGCCGCGCGGGAGGGCGCCAAGGTCATCATCTACGACGACGAATACAGCGAAGCCGTGACTCTGGCCGACGCTCCACTGGGCAAACTGCGGGCGCTGGGCAGCAACCCCGATGCCGACGGGCCCTCGGTCAGCACCGACGAGACGCTGGCCGACCTGATCGCGCGCAGCAGCAAGGAACCGGCGCCCAAGGCCACCAAGCGGTCGTCGATCATCATCTTGACCAGTGGCACCACCGGCACCCCCAAGGGCGCCAACCGGCACGCGCCGCCGACGCTGGCGCCGATCGGCGGCGTGCTCTCGCACGTGCCGTTCAAGGCCCGCGAGGTGACCGCATTGCCGTCGCCGATGTTCCACGCGCTGGGCTATCTGCACGCCACCATCGCCATGACGATGGGTTCGACGCTGGTGCTGCACCGCAAGTTCAAGCCGGCCACCGTGCTCGAGGACGTCGCCAAGCACAAGGTGACCGCACTCGTCGTGGTCCCGGTGATGCTGTCGCGAATGCTCGACGCGCTGGAGAAGATGGAGTCCAAGCCGGACCTGTCGGCGTTGCGGATCATCTTCGTCTCGGGGTCACAACTGGGGGGCGAGCTCGCCACCCGGGCGATGAAGGACATCGGTCCGGTGGTCTACAACCTCTACGGCTCAACGGAAATCGCGTTCGTGTCCATCGCGCGTCCGCAGGACCTGAAGAAGAGTCCGGCCACCGTCGGACCGATCATCAAGGGCGTCAAGGTCAAGATCCTCGACGAGCACGGCAAGGAACTGCCCAAGGGCCAGGTCGGCCGGATCTTCGTCGGGAACTTCTTCCCGTTCGAGGGCTACACCGGCGGCGGCGGCAAGGAGATCATCGACGGCCTGATGTCCTCCGGCGACGTCGGCTACTTCGACGACGACGATCTTCTCTACGTCAGCGGCCGTGACGACGAGATGATCGTCTCCGGCGGCGAGAACGTCTTCCCCGCCGAAGTCGAGGACCTCATCAGCGGGCACCCGGATGTCATCGAGGCCACCGCACTCGGCGTGGAGGACAAGGACTTCGGTGCACGACTGCGGGCCTTCGTGGTCCTCAAGGAGGGCGCGCAGGCCACCGAGGACGTCATCAAGGATTACGTCCGCGACCACCTTGCGCGCTACAAGGTTCCGCGCGAGGTGATCTTCCTGTCCGAACTGCCGCGCAACCCGACCGGCAAGATCCTCAAGCGCGAACTGCGTCAGATCGAGATCGAGTAGCCCAGACCGTCGTGAACCGATCTTTCTGGATAACCTGGCTCCAGGCCGTCCTGGCCTTACTGTTCGTTTACGCGCTGGTTCTCGTGTTCGCCGGTTCAGTGGCCGGTTCGGTGTTCTCGGCGTTGGGTTTCGGGCCGCCGTCGCCGGTCGACTCCGGGGGTGTTGGCGCCTATCTGAAACTTCCGTTCATGGTGCTGGGAGCGGTGCTTGCCGGCTGGTCGCTGATGATGATCCAGATCGTTCGGGGACCGCTGCGCGACGGATCGGCCTGGGCGCTGCCCATCCTGGTCCGGTCCCTGGCGCTCTGGTTCGTCCTCGACACCGGGATGTCGTTGGTGCTGGGCTTCCCGGCGCACGCGCTGTTCAATGTCCCGTTCGCGCTGGCGTTGGGCATTCCGTTGTGGATGCTCAAGTCGAGGTCCGGGTGAACGCGGCGGGTTATGCCGGGGCGGTGATCTCGATCGTGGCCGGCTGCCTCGGTCTGATCTGGCCGCGCCCGGTCAGCGCAGTCATCGGCCTGCAACTGCCGGGGAAACTGGGACTCTCGGAGTTCCGCGCAACCTACGGTGGGCTGTTCATCGGCGCGGGCCTCGCCACGCTGATCCTCGGAAGCCGCGACGCGGCACTGGTGCTCGCGGCGGCGTGGGGCGGGGCATTCCTGGCGCGGGCGATATCGGTGGTCGTCGACAAGTCCCGTTCCAAGGAGAACGTCGCCGGACTCGTCATCGAACTCGCGGTGGCGTCCCTGCTGGTCCTGGGCTGACCACCGTCAACGGCTGGGCCGCACCCGCAGTTCGGCGATACGTGCGACCACCGACCGCGGCGCCAGGCCGGTGCCGGCGGCCATCAGCCGATTCAGCGTGCCGGGAATGACCGTCGGGCCGCGACCCTCGAAGAAGGCCTTCACGCCGGTGGCGGCGACCTCCTCGGCGGACTGACGCCCACTGGTCATGAAGTCCTTGCCGGTGACGTCGAAGAACGCGGTCTCGGTGGGGCCCGGGCACAGCGCGACCACCCGGACGCCGGTCTTTCTGGTCTCGGCCCACAGCGCCTCGGTGAACGACAGCACGAACGCCTTGGTCGCCGCGTACACCGCCATGGTCGGGATGGGCTGGAACCCTGCCGTCGAGGCGACGTTGAGCACACCGCCCCGGCCGCGTTCGAGCATGGCCGGCAGCAGCCGCGAGGTCAGGGTGACCAGGGAGGAGCAGTTGAGCTGAATCTGGCGCGCAAGGTTGTCGGGGTCCTCGTCGACGAACAGGTTGTGCGATCCGAAGCCGGCGTTGTTGACCAGCAGATCGACCCGGGTTCCGTCGGTGGCCAGTCGGTCGGCCAACGCCGCGGCGCCCTCGGGTACGGCAAGATCCGCGGCGATGACGTCGACCTCGATGCCGGGATGCTGGGAGCGCAACCGCGCCGCCAGCGCCCGCATCCGGTCCTCACTGCGCGCGGCCAGCGCGAGATTCATTCCGCGCGCGGCCAACTGGAGGGCGAACTGCTCTCCGATGCCGCTGCTGGCGCCGGTGACCAATGCGGTCTGTGCAGTCGTGCTCATGGGTGGTATCTCCTTGATCGAATTCGCGTTAGGGATCGCGCGGAAGGCCCAGCAGCCGCTCGGCGATGATGTTCAGCTGGACCTCTGAGGTGCCGCCGTAGATCGTCGTCGCGCGACTGGCCAGGAGGAACTCGGCCCACCTGCCCTGAAGTGAGTCCTCTTCCCAGATCGCGCCGTCGATACCCATCGACGCGACTGCGAACTCGGCGTAGCCCTGGCCGGTGCGCATCGACAGCAGCTTGGAGATCGCTGCCGACGGCATCGCATCGCCGCCGGCCAGGGTCAGCAGCGTCGAGCGCATATTCATCAGTTTGGCGGCGTGGCCCTCGGCGATGAGTTCACCGGCCCGGTGATGGCCTACCTGGTCGAAGTGGCCGTCGTCGACGAACTCAACGAACTTGGTCAGGTTGGGCAGGAACCACGGCTCGTCGCTGCCGATCGAAACCCGTTCGGCAGTAAGGGTGTTGCGGCTGACCTCCCAGCCGCTGTCAACCTCGCCGAGCACCAGTTCGTCGGGCACGAACACGTCGTCGATGAACACGGTGTTGAACAGGGCGTTGCCGGTCAACTCCCGCAGCGGCTTGATCTCGACGCCCGGCTGTTTCATGTCGAGAAGGAAGTAGGTGATTCCGTTGTGCTTCGGAGCGCTCGGGTTCGTCCTGGCCAGCAGCGCACCCCACTGGGAGAACTGGGCTGCGGTGGTCCATATCTTCTGGCCGGTGATCCGCCAGCCGCCGTCGACCTTGGTGGCCTTGGTGGTCAGGCTGGCCAGGTCAGAGCCGGCTCCCGGCTCGGAAAACAGCTGGCACCAGATCATTTCGCCGCGGAACGTCGGAGGAAGGAAGCGTTGCTTCTGCTCCTCGGTGCCGTAGGCGACG